>JALYNE010000119.1 GCA_030773375.1 Pseudomonadota bacterium | reverse complement strand
TCGTCATCGTCGGACATTCCGAGCGCCGTCAGTTTCAGCACGAAACAAACGGCGAAGTCCGCGCAAAAGCGCAAGCCGCGCTGGCGGCGGGGCTGCAGGCCATCATCTGCGTGGGCGAAACGGAGGCGGAGCGCGAGGCTGGAACGGCCATCGCGGTGGTGACCGATCAGCTGGCCGGATCCGTCCCCGACGACGCGCGCGAGGGCGAGATTGTCGTCGCCTATGAGCCGATCTGGGCAATCGGAACGGGGAAAACCGCCACGTGTGACGATGTCGGGGAGATGCACGCCGCCATTCGCACTCACCTTCAACAACGGTTCGGCGATGGCGGTGCGCGCGTCCGGATCCTTTATGGTGGATCCGTAAGGCCCGACAACGCTGCCGAGCTTTTCGCAGTGGCGGACGTGGACGGTGCGCTGGTCGGGGGCTGCAGCCTGACGGCCGGGCAGTTCGTACCCATCATCGAAGCAGCGTCGCGGCAGTAGCGCCTTCTCGGCCAAGAGGACGAGAAGACCAGCGCGCGCAGCATTTTGCGTGCCAAAGCGAGGCGGTTGAACGCGCGGCCCCCTTCGACTAGATCGCATCCGCATCCTATTTCCTGAAAGCTTCACGAATGTTGTTCACCTTCCTCCTTATCGTCCAGACGATCGTTGCAGCTTCGCTGGTCGCGGTGATCCTGATGCAGCGTTCCGAAGGAGGCGGCCTCGTCGCAAGCTCGAGCGGAAGCCTGATGACGGCGCGCGGCGCCGCCGATTTCCTCACCCGCGCGACTGCGGTTCTCGCAACCCTGTTCGTTGTCCTCTCGATCGCGCTTGCCGGCGTTGCCACGGTCGCGCGGGCGCCCGTCCAGATCGATCCGTCGCTGGCGCGTCAGCCCGCTTCGCCCGCCGCGCCGTTCGGGACTCCTGCCGCCCCGATCACCGGCGCACCACCATCGCCGAACAACGACCCGCTTGCGGGCGCGGCCGAGCAGGCGGCCGGCCAGACTGCTCCCGGCACGTCCGCACCCGCGCCAGTCGCGCCTGCGCCGGCCGGCAACCCGGCCGCACCGCAGACGAAATAATCCTGGGGCAAGTTGATTCGGCGGCTTGCTCTTGCGCCGCCGGAGGCCTTAAGCCCCAAATCCCATGGCGCGGTTCATTTTCATCACCGGCGGCGTGGTTTCCAGCCTCGGTAAAGGTCTCATGGCAGCTTCGCTCGCTGCCCTTCTTCAGGCGCGCGGCTTCAAGGTTCGCATCCGCAAGTTCGATCCATATCTCAACGTCGATCCGGGCACGATGTCCCCGTATCAGCACGGCGAAGTCTACGTGACCGACGATGGTGCCGAGACCGATCTCGACCTCGGTCATTATGAGCGGTTCACCGGCGTCGCTGCGCGCCAGTCCGACAACATCACGACGGGCCGGATCTACCGTGACATAATCGCGAAGGAACGCCGCGGCGATTATCTCGGCGCCACCGTTCAAGTGATCCCGCACGTCACCAACGAGATCAAATCCTTTGCGACGGCCGATCTGGGCGACCTCGACTTCCTCATCTGCGAGATTGGCGGCACCGTGGGCGACATCGAGTCGCTCCCTTTCATCGAAGCGATCCGACAGCTCCGCAACGATATCGGCCGCGCCCGAACGGTGTCGATCCACACCACGCTCATCCCCTATATTGCAGCTGCCGGGGAGCTGAAGACGAAGCCGACGCAGCACAGCGTCCGCGATCTGACGTCGCTCGGCATTCAGCCCGACCTTCTCCTTTGCCGTGTCGATCGGCTGCTTCCTGACGGCGAGCGCGCCAAGATCGCCCAATTCTGCAACGTCAGGAAGGAAGCAGTGATTCCCGCTCTTGATGCCACAAGCATCTATGCGGTTCCGCTCCAATATCACCGCGAGGGGTTGGACGCCGAAGTCCTCCGCGCTTTCGGCATCGAGGACGCGGCCGAACCTGATCTCGGCCAGTGGGAAGATATTCTCGACCGCCTGTTCAACCCGGAAGGAGAGGTAACGATCGGCGTGGTCGGCAAATATGTCGGCCTGCAGGACGCCTACAAAAGCCTTACCGAAGCGCTTGTTCACGGCGGCATCGCCAACCGCGTCAAGGTCAACATCCGCTGGCTCGACGCCGAACTGTTCGAGCATCCCGGGGCCGAAGTCGCCCCCCAGCTGGAGCCGATGCACGCGATCCTGGTACCCGGCGGCTTCGGCGAGCGCGGGTCGGAGGGGAAGATCGCCTCAGTTGAGTTCGCCCGTACGCGCCGCGTGCCCTTCTTCGGCATCTGCCTCGGCATGCAGATGGCCTGCATCGAGGGCGCACGAAACACGGCTGGGCTCCCGGGTGCGTCGTCGAGCGAGTTCGGCGATACTGCCGAGCCGGTGGTCGGGCTCATCACGGAGTGGATGAGCCGTGAAGGGCGAGAGCGCCGCGCCGCCAATGGCGACATGGGCGGCACGATGCGCCTCGGCGCTTATGAAGCGGAGCTGGGCGGCAACAGCCACGTCGCAGCCATTTACGGCACCACGCGCATCTCCGAACGTCACCGCCACCGGTACGAAGTGAACGTCCACTACAAGGACGTTTTGGAGGCGGGCGGTTTGGTGTTTTCGGGGATGAGTCCCGACGGCGCGCTTCCCGAAATCGTCGAACGTCCGGACCATCCCTGGTTCGTAGGGGTGCAGTTCCACCCCGAGCTGAAGTCCAAGCCGTTCGAGCCGCATCCGCTCTTTGCTTCGTTCATCGAAGCAGCCGTCAGGCAATCGCGGCTTGTCTAGATCGGGTGACTAGGACAGGCGGCTGGGGCCCTGCCGCCCACTGGGCCGGCACCTCATCAGTCGCCGGCGATGAACGCCGTCATCATCCAGCGGCCCTTTCTGCGCTCGAAGATCATCCGATAGTGGAGCGGGCTGCGCACGTCGGCCTCACGGACGTAGGCTCTCTTCCCGTCCCGAAGCTTTACTCTCCCCCAGCCGCCGCGGGGCGACCATTCCGCCACCTCGATCACCGTCCATAGCCGCAAGGGCCGAATGGGCCTTCCGCGCGCGCTCGCCCAGAGCTGCGCGCCCGGTCGCACCACAACCACGCCTTCGAATGGGTCGATCTCATCGGGAAATCGCTGGAAAAAGTAAGGCATCCAGGCCGTACCGTCCTCGGCTCCACAGCCGAGCCGCAGCATGCGGGCGATCTCGGGCCAGATCGAACTCGGTTGCTTCTCCTTGAGCTTCCACTCGGCGGCGAACGCATCCCGCCCGCTGCCGTCGCCGAAATGCACGGCTATTTCGGGATCGGCGACTGAAAGCAGGAACTTGGCGTCGCGCCGCGCCACGGCTGCCGCAAGCTGTGCGCGGAAAGAAACAAAGCCGGGGAGCGCTTTGCACTCATCCCGCGGCGGCAAAGTTCGGGTCGTTTCGGCCGGCATGCCGAGACTGGAAAGGAAAACCAAGCAACTGCAACCAAGCCCTGCAGCACGCGCCCATCGCACCACTCCGCCATTTTCGGGTCATTCTCGCGCCAAAAACGAACCAAATCCGGCCCGCCACGTTGCTTACTGCAGAAAGCATGAACGAGGGAGAGCGCCAATGCGGAAACTGAGCTTCGCCCATCTGGGCTGCCCGCTGAAACACCACTTGGCCGGGGTGCTGCTTGTTTTGGGGCTTGCTGCGTGCGGCGGTCCTGCCGGCGAGACGGCAGCGAACCAGGGCGAGGCGGCGACCGGGGCGACGGCCGGCAACGACATGGGCGGCGACGAGGCCGCTAATCTCAGCGACACCGGCCAGAACGCTCATTGAGCCCGTCCGGCAGACCTCCAGCGACGGGAGAGCCAGATGCGGAAAACTGGATGGCGGTCCTTGCAGCCGCACTACTGGTGACCGGCTGCGGGCTGGCTTCCGAAGCTTCGCCAGACCCGCCGGCTACTGAGGCTGAGCTCGCCGAGGATGCGGCGCTGGCCAATGAAGCCGCGGCCGACGAAGCTGCGGACATGGCCACTTTTGGCGGCAACGCCGCCGCGATGGAGGCGAATGGACATTGAGCGGCGCCCGTCATCGTTTCGCGGATCGGGACGGCGCTTCGGGGGCGAACTCAAGATGGGACTTGCGCCGCCGTAAACTGATCAGCCTGAAGCGGTCTTTCCGCGCGTTTCTGCCGCGCGCCGCACCCTGGTGATTTTCCCGCCGTCGAGCCGGTAGACGATTTCGGCCCGCGCAATCAGCGCAGGGCGATGGGCGACAACGATCCGAGTGATCGGGAGCCGCGCGATGAGATCGACAATCGCATTTTCGTTCTCCTCGTCGAGATTGGCGGTTCCCTCGTCGAGGAAGAGCACGTCCGGATCGCGATAAAGCGCACGGGCCAGCATGATCCGCTGACGCTGCCCGCCCGACAATGCCGCGCCCATGTCACCGACCAGGCTCTGATAAGCCATGGGCATCTTCATGATGTCGCCGTGTATGCGGGCGGCCTTTGCTGCCCTTTCGACCCGATCCTGGTCGAGCTTGGGATCGAAAAAGGCGATATTGTCCGCCAGCGTGCCGGTGAGCAGATGGTCGTCCTGCAGAACCGCACCGATCCGCGCTCGCCAGGCGGAAACGGTCGCCGGCCCGAGCGGCACCCCATCGATCGTGATCTGGCCTGCCGAAGGGGCGAGCAGCCCGAGCATCAGCCGTACCAGCGTCGTCTTGCCCGATCCGGAAGGGCCAACAATCGCAACGAAGCTGCCCTTGGGGATTTCGAAGTTGAGCTTTTCGAAGATCGGGCTCTCGTTGGGGCTGTAAGCAAAGCCCAGCTGTTCCACCGCGATTGCCGGAGGCGGGAGCAAAGCCTTGCGCCGGGCGGGACGGATATCCTCTCGCTGCTGCCCGACGATGTCCGACAAGCGCTCGAGGTGGAGCCCGATGAGGCGCCATTTCTGCCATTGATCGACCAGAGCCACGGCGCTTCCCATGAAGCTGGTGCGATAGGCGGTAAAAGCGAGCAGAAGCCCGATCGTCAGCTCCTGACCGATGACGGCGATGGCGCCCAAATAGACGATGAGCAGGAATTGGAAGCCGAACAGAAGACCCTCGGCAAGGTCGAGCCTGATATCGTAAATGCCCGCGCGGTAGCTCGCCGAGATCACGTCCGCATATCGGTTGCGCCAACCATTCTCGCGCATCGCCTCGTGGGCGTGGAGCTTGACCGCCCGCATCGCCCGCATCGATTCCATGAGGTATGTCTCCTCATTGGCGCGAGCGACGATTTCCTCCTCGTTGCGCCGCCTGAGGCCGGGGAAAATGAGAGCGCTGAAAAGCACATAGGCGAGCGTGGTCGCCACGACCAGGACCGTCAGCAGCGGGCTGATGATCGCCATGACGATGAGGGTGGTGACGGCTAGCACCGAGTCGATAAGGACGTTCACCAAACCCTGGCTGAGGAGCGCCTGGATCGGCTGGATCGATCCGATCCGCGACAGGAGGTCGCCGACGTGACGCCGTTCGAAATAGGCCAGCGGCAGCCGCAACAGATGGCGCACGACATTGCCGCCGAGTTGATAGGAGAGCGATTGCCCGAGCGTCAGCACCACCCAGGAGCGGAGCGCTCTGGTAACGGCATTCAGCGCGTAAACCGCTCCGAAGCCCACCAACAGCAAGGTCAGCAGGTTTTGATCCCCCTGCGCGATGCCTTCGTCGATGGTCAGCTGCAGGAAGAACGGCATGATCAGCGCCGTTAGCTGCAACAGCAGGGACAGCGACAGCACTTGCACGGTGGCGCCGCGATAGTTGGTGAGGCGACTCCACAGATCCGTCAGCCGCGTTCGCGTCCGCGCTTCCAGTGGTTTGAAATCCGGCGTCGGCGCGAGCTCCAGCGCCACCCCCGTAAAGTGGCGGCTGAGCTCGCGGCTGGAAAGCGTCCGCCGCCCGGTTGCCGGGTCGAGGATCGTCGCTCCGCCGCGCGCACCCGCCGTCTCCAGCACAACGAAGTGGTTGAGGTCCCAGTGGAGGATGGCGGGGGTCTGGAGCTTGTCCATCTCTTCCAGATCCAGCCTCAGTGCCCTTGGCGCGAGTTCAAGCTCCGAGGCCACCGACATAAGGTCCGCCAGCGTCGCGCCCTTGCTCGAGGTCGGGAAACGCTGCCTCAGGCCCGGCAGGTTGACCTTGTGGCCGTGATAGGCCGCCACCATCGCGACGCAGGCAAGGCCGCACTCGGCTTCCTCCGACTGGAGCATCGGCCGGAGCCGCTGCGCCCAGGGCCAGTCGATACCGCTCATGTCCGAACCGCCGCCGCTATTGGATTGAAGATCACTTCCCAGAGGCTCCGCCGTTCAAGAATGAGATTGGCCGAGAGGGTCATGCCCGGCCGAAGGCGGCGTTCCCCGCCGGACACGCGCGGGGGCGCCCGGTCGAGGGCGACGCGCACGCGGAACACCGGCTCCTGAATGCCCAGTGCTGCGTCGAGCGCCGCAGGCTCGATCGGGACGCGCGAAATGGCAGTGACCCTGCCCTCGCCGGCGCCATATTTCTGATAAGGGAAGGCATCGAACAGCAGCCGGACTTCCTGGCCGGGCTGCACGAAGCCGATCGCCCGGGACGGGGCATAAAGCCAGACTTCGAGCCTGCTGCCGCTCGGCACGATCGTGACGAGCGATGTCTCCGGGCGCGCCCTTTGCCCCACCTCGACGCTGATGTCGCCCACCTCGCCGTCGACCGGCGCGGTGAGCGTCAGCTGATCGGTGCGAATAAGCGCCGCCCGCTGCTCGGCGAGCGCTGCCCGCTGCGCTGCAACCTCCGACTGGCTCCGGTTCGCTTCGATCCTGCGCTGCGTCACCTGTGCGTCGATCGCTCGCAGCGCCTCACGCTGGGTGATGATCCGCTCGTTGATGCTCTCGACCTCCGCGCGTCGGGCGAGAACGGCGGCGCGGCTCTCCTCGACCTGGCGCAGGCTGCCGGCGCCTTCTGCAGCCAGGCGTGCGGCGCGGCGGGTAGCAGCTTCGGCAAGCCCGATCTGGCTGGCGGCAAGCGTCCGCTGCCGCTCGAGCGAAGCAATGGCTGCGGTGAGGCTGGCTTTCTGCTGCTGAAGCGTCTGCGTTTCCGTTGAACCCAGCATCGAGGCGAGTTGCTGCTGGCGCTCGAGCGCTTCGTCCTGCCTGCCAAGCTCGGCAAGCTGGCTGCCGATGCCGCCGCGGCCCTGCGCGAGCGAAATGGTGACGAGCGGATCGCCGGCCGCGACCCTCATGCCTGTCCGCACGTGAACCCGGCGGATCTCGGCGGGAGCGTTGGGATAAACGCGGGCGATGCCGGCATCGTAAGCGACGATGCCCTTCACCTGCGCGCGGGAAGCATATTGGCCGAAGATGAGGATTGCGGCGAGCGCTGCGGCGATCACCATCACCATGGTGGCGTAGAGGCGTGATCTTGGTGGGGTCGCAGCAACCACGGTTCCGGCGAGCCTGTCACGCCCGGCCTCGATCACTTCTTGCCGGAACAATGGGCTGTTCATTTTTTGTGCGTCTTCCGCCTCGCTGTCTCGCTGCCCGTATCCAAAAGGCCTGAAAAGTCGGTTAAATCCCCTTCAACCCGAACGAGGGCTTAGCCGATAGTTTACCTAGTCCCATTAGAGGAGCCACATGCAAGGACATAGAGTTCTTCTCCTGCCCGGGCTGTGCCTGGCGACGCTTGTTGCTGGGGCCTGTGCTCCCAAAGTGCGGCTTGCCGTCGCTCCGGAGGTCCTGTCGTCCGAATGGCGCGCGGGCCAGCCGGCAAGGACCGGGCGACCCGTCTCCGCTCAAAGTCTCGCCACTGCCTTGGGTTCTGCCGAGCTTCAGCGCCTCGTCAGCCGGGCCTTTGCTGCCAATGCCGACATAGCGGCCGCGCGTGCGCGCGTTGCCCAGGCGCGGGCGCAGCTCCGAGTCGCGCGGGCGGCCATGCTCCCCGTGGTTTCAGGATCCGCAGGCCTCAATGCCACCCAGACGGACAATCGGGGAGGCTCCACGTTCGATTTCAGCGCCGGCTTTGCGGGCTTGGACGTCTCGTGGGATACGGATCTGTTCGGGGGTGGTCGTGCCGAACGGCGGGCCAGCCGCAGCCGGCTCCAGGCCGCTATCTTCGACCGGGACGCCACGGCGCTCGCCGTTGAGTCCGAGGTTGCGCGCGCCTTCGTCCAGCATGCTGTGCTTGGCGAGCGGATCGCGCTTCTCGACCGAAATCTCGCTAATGCTCGTGAACTTCAAAGAATAATCGGCGTGCGCCTGCGCGAAGGCGCAGCCACAAGGGTCGAGACAGGGCTCCAGGCAATCGAGGTGCGTCAGTTCGAGGCCGAACGCCTCCGCCTTGTCGAGGCGCAAAGCCAGACCCGCAACGCACTTTCGGTGCTGGTGGGGGAGGAGGCGCCGCGTTTCCAGGCCCCGCGTGCCGCGCTTGGAGCCTTGTCGCCTCCTTCGCTAGATCCGGTCCAGCCGGCCGAGCTCCTCGTCCGCCGCCCGGATATCAAGGCTGCCGAAGCCCGGATCCGCGCTGCCTCCGGAGACGTCGAACGCGCGCGGGCCGCGTTCCTGCCGAGCCTCAGGCTGACGGCGAGCGCGCTTGGACAGGCGGCCGGGTTGAGCGGCCCCTATGGCGCAACCCTTTCCGCGGGCGCGTCCCTGCTGGCGCCGATCTTCAGTGGCGGCCGGCTGCGCGGTGAACTCGCCGGAGCAACGGCCGCGCAGCGCGAAACCGTCGAGCTTTACCGCCGGACCTTGCTTACCGCGCTTGCGGAG
>JALYNE010000118.1 GCA_030773375.1 Pseudomonadota bacterium | reverse complement strand
GCGAGCTTTCGGCGCTCACCCGTCTCGTGCGGCCGCATGTTGCAATCGTAACAGCGATCGCCCCCGCTCACCGCGAATTCTTTGCGAGCGAGGAGGAGATCGCGGATGCCAAAGGCGAGATCTTCCAGGGGCTCGAACCCGGCGGGACAGCCATCGTGCCGTTCGATAGCCCGCACCGCGATCGTCTGCTCGCCGCCGCGAAGCCGCACGCCGCCAGGATCCTCACCTTCGGCCTTGAGGACGGTGCCGACATTCGCGCGCGCGAAGTGGTCGAGGGACAAGCAGCCGGGACCCTCGTCAGTGTCGTCATGCCGGGCGCGGAGCTCACCTATACGGTCTCGCAGCCGGGCGAGCATTGGGTCTCGAATTCGCTTGCTGTGCTGGGCGCCGTCGAGGCCCTGGGCGGCGATCTTGCCGCGGCAGGGCTTGCCCTGGCCGATCTGCCTGGGCTGAAGGGCCGGGGCGAGCGACACAGGGTGCCGCTGCCGGCCGGCGGGGAAGCCCTGCTGATCGACGAAAGTTACAACGCCAATCCCGCTTCCATGCGCGCGACCCTGAAGAGCCTGGCCGCGCAAAAGGTCGCTGGCCGGCGTCTCGTGGTGCTCGGCTCAATGCGGGAGCTTGGGGCGGGAGCCGACGCATTCCACGCCGCGCTTGCCGAGCCGGTCCAGGCGGCGTGTGTCGAACATGCAATCCTCGTGGGGGAAGAGATGGGCGCGCTTGCAAAAGCGCTTGGCCAAAAAGTTAATTTCGAGCATGTGATGGACGTGGCTTCGGCGATCGACCTCGCGCGCGACCTGATCGCGCCGGGCGATGCTATACTCGTCAAGGGATCGAACTCGGTTGGGCTTTCTGCCCTCGTCGATGCTTTGGCTCGCGGGAAAGACTGATGTTTCTATTCATTGCCGAACAGCTTGGTTATCCGGGGGTTCTCAACCTCTTTCGCTACATCACCTTCCGCGCAGGTGCTGCAACCGCGACCGCGCTGCTGATCGGCCTTCTCATCGGTCCCAAATTCATCGGCTGGCTGAGGATAAGGCAGGGCAAGGGCCAGCCGATCCGCATCGACGGGCCGCAAACCCACCTGTCCAAACGCGGCACGCCGACAATGGGCGGGCTGATGATCCTGACCTCCGTCTCCATCTCAGTTCTGCTCTGGATGGATTTCACCAACCGCTACGTCTGGGCATGCCTCTTCATCACCGTCGGCTTTGGGCTCATCGGCTTCCTTGACGACTATGACAAGGTAACGAAGCGAAGCCATAAGGGCGTGTCCGGCAAGACGCGGCTCCTGGCCGAATTCGTAGTCGCATCGATCGGCTGCTACATCATCCTCCAGGGCACCGGGACCGATCTCTATATCCCGTTTTACAAAGGTCCCGTCGTGGACCTCGGCATCTTCTACATCGTGTTCGGCGCCTTCGTGGTGGTGGGAGCGGGCAATGCGGTGAACCTAACCGATGGGCTCGATGGCCTTGCCACGATGCCGGTGATCATCGCCAGCCTCGCCTTCCTGCTGATCACCTATCTGGTCGGAAACGTCATTTATTCCGACTATCTGGGCATCCCGTTCGTGCGCGGCGCGGGCGACCTGACGGTGCTTTGCTCCGCAATCGTCGGGGCGGGGCTTGCTTTCCTTTGGTTTAATGCCCCTCCGGCAGCGGTCTTCATGGGGGACACAGGAAGCCTTGCCCTCGGCGGCGCGCTCGGCGCGATCGCAGTGGCGACCCAGCACGAACTCGTGCTCGTCATCATCGGCGGCCTCTTCGTGCTCGAGGCTCTGTCGGTGATCATCCAGGTGTTCTTTTACAAAAGGACGGGCAAGCGCGTCTTCAAGATGGCGCCCATCCATCACCATTTCGAGCAAATGGGCTGGTCGGAGCCGACGGTCGTGATTCGCTTCTGGATCATCAGCTTCGTGCTTGCGCTCGCCGGCCTCTCGACCCTGAAGCTCAGATGATCACCAGCCCTGCCGTCGCCGGAAAAAGCTACGCCGTTCTCGGCCTTGCCCGCTCTGGCATGGCCACGCTGGAGGCGCTGGCCGCGAGCGGCGCTGAACTCATGGCGTGGGACGCGCGAGAAGAAGCGCGTGCGGCCGCCGCGGGTACGGCGCGAATCGCTGATCCGCTAACCACCTCGCTTTACGGCTTTTCCGGGGTGGTGGTCTCGCCGGGCGTCCCCTTGAACCGCCACCCGATCGCAGGCCGGGCTCGCGAGGCAAAGGTGCCGGTGATTGGCGACATCGAGCTGTTCGCGCAGGCACGGCCAACCCTGCCGCCGCACAAGGTGGTGGCGATCACCGGCACCAACGGCAAATCGACGACCACCGCACTCGTTTACCACATCGTCCGGATGGCGGGCATCCCGACCACAATGGCCGGCAATATCGGTCTTCCCATCCTGGCGCAGGAGCCGCTCCCCGATGGTGGGGTCTATGTGCTCGAGCTGTCCTCTTACCAGATCGACCTCACCCAGAGCCTCGATTCAGACGTGTCGGTGCTCCTCAACGTCACACCGGACCATCTCGATCGCTATGACGGGGTTGAGGATTATGCGGCCTCGAAGGCCCGCCTGTTTGCGATGCAGTCGCCGGACCACGTTGCCGTTATCGCCGCCGAGGACGATTACACGCGCGCCATTGCCGCCCAGGTGCGCGGAAAGCGCGTGCTCGTCTCATCGGCCGACGTCAAGGATCAGTCTCGTTGGCCTTCGCTACAGGGGCCGCATAATGCGCAGAATGTCGCGGCAGCGGTTGCGGTTGCTCGCGCGTTGGGCATCCCCGACACAGTAACGGCACGAGCGCTCGCGACCTATCCGGGTCTTCCGCACCGGATGGAGCGCATCGCGGAGAAGAACGGCGTTCTCTTCGTGAACGACAGCAAGGCGACCAACCCAACCTCTGCGGCACCCGCGCTTGCAGCTTTTCCGGCAGTGCACTGGATCCTCGGCGGCTTGCCCAAGTCGGACGATCTTGACGCGTGCGCGCCTTACCTCGATCACGTCAAAGCAGCCTATACGATCGGCGAGGCGGGACCGAAGTTCGCGCGGCTGCTTTCCGACAAGCTGCCGGTCAAGGAATGCGAAATGCTGATCGAGGCGGTGGGCTGTGCCGCGAGGCATGCGAAACCAGGCGAGGTGGTGCTTCTTTCGCCCGCCTGCGCTTCGTTCGACCAGTTCAAGGATTATGAGGCGCGGGGGGAGGCTTTCCGGGCCGCTGTGGAGGCATTGCAATGAACGTGTGGCAGGGGGAAGTCGCGAGCGGCGGCAGGAAGCGAAGCGCGGCCGGCAAGTTCGGACGCTCGGACCGAAGCGCGGTGGGCCGCTGGTTCTGGGAGATAGACCGAGTTCTGCTCCTGCTGGTCGTTGTGCTTGTTTCAATCGGTCTCATCGCCGTCGCCGCCGCGTCACCGGCAGCCGCAACCCGCTATTCGGGTGGAGCCGTGAGCTTCGCGCCGCTTCATTATTTCTACCGGCAACTGGTTTGGATCATGGTCGCCCTGCCTGTGATGATCGGCGTGTCCATGCTGCCGAGGGCCACCGCCCGGCGGCTCTGCCTCGGCGGAGCCGCTTTCTTCTCGGTGCTGCTCGTCTTCGTGCCCGTGATCGGTCAGGAAGTGAATGGCGCGAAACGCTGGATCGGGGTTGGCTTCGCTCAGTTCCAGCCTTCCGAATTTCTGAAGCCGCTTTTCATCGTCAGCATTGCGTGGCTTCTTTCGCTGCGTGAAAAGGACAAGGCACTGCCAGTGGTGCCGCTCAGCGCCCTGCTCCTGGGCATCATCGCCGTCCTGCTGATGCAGCAGCCCAATTTCGGCGAAACCATCATCTTCGCGACAGCCTGGCTGATGCTGATCACCCTTTCGGGGGCGTCCATGCGGCTGTTGAGCTTCCTCGGGCTCGGCGCCGTCACGAGCGTCATCGCCGCTTACTTTTTCTATCCTGTTGCAACGACGCGCATCGACGCGTTCCTTTTCGGCGGGGCCGGCGACACCGACACCTATCAGACCGACACTGCGCTGAGGACACTCACCTCGGGCGGGCTGTTCGGAACGGGTCCGGGTGGCGGGGCCAGGAAGTTCTCGCTTCCCGAGCCACACACCGACTACATCTTCTCCGTGGTCGGCGAGGAGTTTGGGCTGATCGCCTGCCTGGCAATCGCCGTCATATACCTCGTCATCGTTGCCCGCGTGCTGATCAAGTTGCTGCACGAAGAAGACAGGTTCGTGGTGCTTGCGACGGCGGGTCTCGTCGGACAGTTCGGCCTCCAGGCGTTGATCAACATGGCTGTCAACGTCCAGCTCGCCCCGTCCAAGGGAATGACCCTGCCGTTCATCAGCTACGGCGGCTCGTCCATGGTCGCCTTGTCCATCGGGATGGGGTTGCTGCTCGCCTTCACGCGGCGTAATCCATATCTCCACCGGTCGCCTTATGTTGTGAAATGGAGCGGGCGCTAATGGCTGGCATCGGCATTTCGCGCCATTATGTCCTGGCCGCGGGCGGCACCGGCGGGCACATGATACCCGCCCACGCGCTGGCGGAGGAACTGACGCTGCGCGGACATCATGTGGCGCTCATCACGGATGAGCGCGGCGCGCGCATTCCGGGGCTGTTCGAGAATGTTCCCGTTCACGTCCTTCCTGCGGGCCGCCTCAGCGGCGGTCCCGTGGGGTGGATCCGAGCCCTCAAGAACATCCTGGCCGGCCGGGCCATGGCCTTGCGCATGTACGAGACCTTCCGCCCCTCGGCCGTGATCGGCTTCGGCGGCTACCCGGCCCTCCCGGCGCTGCTTGCTGCGCGAAGCGACGGCATTCCCTCGCTGGTTCACGAGCAGAATGCGGTGCTTGGGCGAGTCAATCGACTGATGGCCGCCAGGGTCGATGCCATTGCCACCGCTTACCCCGACGTCGATCGCCTTTCCCCGGCGCACAAGGAGAAGGTGCATCTCGTTGGGAATCCAGTGCGTGACGAGGTTCTCGCGCTTCGCGAGCAGCCTTATCCGCCACTCAGCGAAGACGGCATCTTTCGAGTGCTCGTCACCGGCGGGAGCCAGGGTGCCACCGTGCTTTCGAGCGTGGTGCCGGACGGGCTCGGGCTGCTGCCGGAACATTTCCGCCGGCGGCTGCAGGTCACCCAGCAATGCCGGGAGGAGGACATCGAAGCGGTGCGCGCCCGCTATGCGGCGCTTGGCATTCCCGCCGATCTCGCCACCTACATCACCGACATGCCCGAGCGGCTCGCCTGGTCGCACCTCATCATTGCCCGCGCCGGCGCATCGACCATCGCGGAGCTCACGGCCGCCGGCCGCCCTGCGATTCTGATCCCGCTCCCCGGCGCGACCGACAATCACCAGGTCGCCAATGCACGTGAGATGGCCAAGGCCGGCGGTGCGCGCATGATTCTCCAGTCAAAATTCACCCCGGTCGAGCTTGCCAAGCAGATGCAGAAGCTCGGGCTCGACCCGCAGGGGCTCGCAAACGCCGCCGGGCGAGCGAAGTCGGTCGGCCGGCCGGACGCAGCCAAAGACCTGGCCGATCTCGTCGAGCGGATCGGGCGCGATCCCGCCGCGGACGCCCTTGCAGCCGACGAGATGGTCCTTCGCCCTCTGCCCCAAGGTGCCTATGCATGAGAGGTGTCGGCACTGACATCGGCACGATCCACTTCATCGGGATCGGCGGGATAGGTATGTCTGGGATCGCCGAGGTGATGCATATCCTCGGCTACAGGGTTCAAGGATCGGACGTCGCTGAAGGCTACGTCGTGCAAGGCCTCCGCCAGGCCGGAATTCCGGTCACGATCGGCCATCACCCGGACAATCTCTCGGACGCGGCGGTGGTGGTCGTCTCCACGGCCATCCGGAAGGACAATCCCGAGCTGGTCTGCGCCTATGAACGGCGCATCCCGGTCGTCCGCAGGGCCGAAATGCTGGCCGAGCTGATGCGGCTGAAGTCGACCGTCGCGGTTGCCGGCACGCACGGCAAGACGACCACCACGTCGATGGTGGCGGCGCTTCTGGACGCGGGCGGGATCGACCCAACTGTGATCAATGGCGGCATCATCAATGCCTACGGTTCGAACGCGCGTCTCGGAAGTTCCGAATGGATGGTCGTCGAAGCCGACGAAAGCGACGGCAGCTTCTTGAGGCTCGACGGGACGATCGCGGTTGTTACGAACATCGATCCGGAGCATCTCGATCATTATGGCAGCTTCGATAAGGTGAAGGACGCCTTCGTCGAATTCGTCGAAAACGTTCCTTTCTATGGAGCAGCGCTGCTCTGCGTCGATCATCCCGAAGTGCAGACGATCATCCCGCGCCTGCGCGATCGTCGCGTGGTCACCTACGGCTTTGCTGCTCAGGCCGACATACGTGGCGACAATGTTCAGCCCTTTGCTGGTGGCAACCGCTTCGACGTGTCGGTTAGGGACCGGACCGGCAATGTTCGCACCATCGCCGGCGTAGAGCTGCCGATGCCGGGGCGGCACAATGTGCAGAACGCTCTTGCCGCGGTTGGCGTCGCGATCGAGCTCGGCATTGACGACGACGTGATCGCCCGAGGCTTCGCCAAGTTCGATGGCGTGAAGCGCCGCTTCACAAAAGTCGGCGAGGTTCAGGGTGCCACGATCATCGACGATTACGGCCACCACCCTGTCGAAATCCGAGCCGTGCTTGCCGCCGCCCGCGAGGGTGCGCAGGGGAGGGTAATCGCCGTCGTCCAACCGCACCGTTATACACGGCTTCGGGACCTGATGGACGAGTTCCAAGGCGCCTTCAATGACGCGGACATTGTCTACGTCGCCCCGGTATATGCGGCTGGCGAGGAGCCGATCGAAGGGGTGGATGCAGAGGCTTTGGTGGAAGGACTGAAGCAGCGCGGGCACCGAATGGTGCAGGCCGTGTCGACTGCAGACGAACTTGCGAGGCAGCTCCGCGACGTCGCCGCGAAGGGCGACATGGTCATCTGCCTTGGTGCGGGCGACATCACCAAATGGGCGGCGGGTCTTGCAGACGGCATCCACCAGGCCAGGCTCAGCAAGTGACCGGCGGCACCTGGCCCTCCGCCCCCGGCGCCCTGGAAGGGCACCAACGCAATGGGGAGAGCCTCGACCTGCGCTCGCCGGCGCAGATTTCCGGCTTTTCCGGAAGCGTTGAACCGCAAGGATCGCTTGCCGACTTCATCTGGTTCCGAACGGGCGGAGCCGCTGACTGGCTGGTGAAGCCCAGGGACGTCGCTGACCTTGCGTCGTTCCTGACGCAGCTCGATCCGAGGCTTCCCGTTTTGCCCGTGGGCGTCGGCTCCAACCTCATCGTGCGCGATGGCGGCGTTCCGGGCGTGGTGATCCGGCTTCCCAAGAGCCTGGCCAAGGTGAGCATCGAGGCCGGGAATCGAATTCGGGCCGGCGGCGGTGCCATGGGAATCACCGTGGCGAGCGCTGCCCGCGATGCGGGCATTGCCGGGGCTGAGTTCCTCCGCGGAATTCCGGGGACGGTCGGCGGGGCCGTGCGGATGAACGCTGGCGCCTATGGCCGGGACGTGTCCGACATCCTCATCGAGGCGACGATTGTCCTTCGGGATGGAAGCGTCGAGACGTGGTCGAAGGAGCGCTTCGGTTACACCTACCGCCATAGCGAAACGCCGGAAGGCGCAATCATCGTCGAGGCCCTCTTCGAAGGCGTGCCGGGCGAGCCAAGCGCGATCGGCGCCGAGATGGACAGGATTGCCGAGGAGCGCGAAGCCAGCCAGCCGCTGAGGAGCCGAACGGGCGGGTCCACCTTCAAAAATCCGCCTGGAACCAAGGCCTGGAAGCTGATCGACGAAGCGGGTTGCCGAGGGCTCAAGATCGGCGATGCACAAGTCTCTGGAAAGCATTGCAACTTCCTACTCAATCTTGGCAATGCTAGTTCGGCTGAGATCGAGGCCCTGGGGGAGGAAGTGCGTCGTCGCGTGCTTGAGCAAAGCGGCGTCAGCCTCGAGTGGGAAATACAGCGTGTGGGGGTCAACAAGAAGTAATGCGTAAGCTTCACGTGGCGGTACTGATGGGCGGATGGTCCGCGGAGCGGGAAGTGTCGCTGATGAGCGGCGCTGGGGTTGCCGACGCGCTGCAAGGGCTCGGCCACACCGTGACTCGGATCGACATGGACCGCAACCTTGCGGCCGTGCTTGGTTCGGTGCAACCGGACGTGGTGTTCAATGCGCTTCATGGCACCCCGGGGGAGGACGGAACCGTTCAGGGCCTGATGGATCTGATGGGGATCAGATACACCCATAGCGGCCTTACCACCTCCGTGATCGCGATCGACAAGGAGCTGACCAAGCAGCAACTCGTGCCACGCGGCATCCGCATGCCCACGGGGCAGGTGGTCGAGAGCGAGGCCTTGTACCAGGCCGACCCCATGGCGCGGCCTTATGTGTTGAAGCCGGTGAATGAAGGCTCGTCGGTGGGCGTCGCCATCGTCACGCACGAGGGCAATTACGGCAACCCGATTTCACGTGAGACCGAGGGGCCATGGCGGGAATTCGGTCGGCTGCTCGCCGAGCCCTTCATCAAGGGTCGCGAGCTCACCGTGGCGGTGCTCGGTGACGAGGCGCTTGCTGTGACCGAGCTTCGGCCGAAATCGGGCTTTTACGACTATGACGCGAAATATACCGACGGGCTGACCGAGCATGTCTGCCCGGCCGATATTCCTGACTCCGTTCGGGACTCAGCAATGGCGATGGCGCTGGAAGCGCACCAGCTGCTCGGCTGCAGGGGCACGTCCCGATCGGACTTTAGGTGGGACGATGAGCAGG
>JALYNE010000117.1 GCA_030773375.1 Pseudomonadota bacterium | reverse complement strand
CCCGCCCAAGCCCTTCCCGCGAGAATTGCTGAGCAACGCCGCGGTGCGCGACGAGCAGCAGCTTGCCTTTTGGTTTTGGCGCCAGCCAAGAGGCGTTCATGACCGACACGGCAATGGCAAGAACCGCCATTGCGATCCCCAGCATCTTCCATTTGCTCACCGGAGCCTCCTTCGAGCTTCGGCGCAATCGGCATCAATCTGCGCCTTCAGCGCATCGATGCTGTCGAACTTCGCTTCAGGCCGGAGAAAGGAGACGAGTTCGACCTCGATCGTCTGCCCGTAAAGATCACCGGAAAAATCGAAAAAATAAGGTTCCAGCAGCTCTTTGGCAGGATCGAAGGTCGGGCGGATTCCGAGATTTGCAGCGCCCGCGAGGACGTGACCGTCCCGAAGCCGGCCGCGGACCGCGTAGATGCCGAAGCGCGGGCGCAGATATCTGCCCAGGCTGAGATTGGCCGTCGGGTAGCCGATCGTGCGACCTCTTTTGTCGCCGTGCTCGACAACTCCTTCGATTGCGAAAGGGCGACTGAGGAGCCGGGTGGCGGCTTCGCAATCCCCGGCCTGGAGCGCCTCACGGATGAGACTGGACGAGACGGGGGTGCCGTCCGCCTCGACAGGCGCCACAGAATCGACCGAAAAGCCATGGCCACGCCCAAGCTGCTTCAGCACCTCGACATTGCCGGAGCGCCCTTTGCCGAAGGTGAAATCTTCTCCGGTGGCCACACCCGCGGCGCCCACGAGACGGAGGAGACGCTCAGAAACGAACTGCTCGGCAGTCAGGGAGGCGAGCGCGCCGTCGAACCGGAAGACCAGCATCGCATCCGCGCCGGCCGCGGCGAACATTCGCTCCCGCTGATCCAGCGTCGTCAGCCGGAAAGGGGGCGTTTCGGGCCGGAAAAAGCGCACCGGATGCGGATCGAAAGTGGCGACGAGAACCGGCCGGCCTTCGGCGCGCGCGCGCCCGACGGCGCGACCAACCACCGCCTGATGCCCCTTGTGAAACCCATCGAAGTTACCGAGCGCGACGATGCCACCGCGCAAGCGCTCCGGAACCGCCGAGCCGCCGTCCAGCCGCTCCATGCCGGTGCCTATAGGGGACGTGCGGTCTGCTGCCAATTATGGCTACGGCTACAGCATGGAGTAGGTTTGATCCCCCGCTCTGCCCTCTCGCGTACTGCGCTGCGACGGCGTGCTGTGCTTGGCTCGCGTGGACGCGGATCGAGCCGCCTCAATTGTCTCTAGGCGCCGATGGAGGAACGCTTCAGGATCACGAGCCAACACCTCGAAGATTGAGAATGCCGCTTCATCGTCCGGCCCCGCCTCGATGCGCCTAAGCTGATTGATGTGCCACTCATCAGGATTACCGAGGAAATCCTGCTCGAAGAAAGTGTCCCCATCCGGAACTGCCTTTTCGACCAGCGTGATTAGATAGCGGTCCACATACGGAGCAAACTGCTCGTACATACTAGCCCCGCCGATCACATATGCTTCTTTGAAGCTCCTGGGAGCGAGCGTCGCACGGAAGAGTGCGTCTGGAATACCTCCAGCGGAGCGGCACTCAGCCGTCTCCGGGAATAGATTGAAGCTGTGGCTGACCACTACGTTGAAGCGTTGCGGGAGGCATTTGCGTCCAAGAGAATCGAAAGTTTTCCGGCCCATCAAGACGACGTTACCCGTGGTGGTCTCGCGGAAGAACCGCATGTCTGTCTTCAAACGCCACGGCAGCGTGTTACCGCACCCGATAACGCCGCTCCGGTTCACCGCTACGATTGATGTCAAACGCCGCATACAAAACCCACTGCCCCACGAACCAAGCCCCGCCGGCTCCGGTACTACAATCCTAGCCTGGTGGCATTCTTAAGGCCACGGCACCTGTGCATAGTTCAACGGGTCGTTCCGGTATGAAGCTGTGGATATGTGGATCAGTTTCAGAAACTTGTGAGCGAATCTATACGGCGACCGGGGCGGAGATGTGCGGGTGGGGATCGTAGCCTGTGATCTCGAAATCCTCGTAGCGATACTGGTCGACGGCCTCGGGCCGGCGCTTGATGACCAGTTGGGGAACCGGGCGGTGCTCCCGGCTGAGCTGCAGGCGCGCCTGATCGAGATGGTTCGAATAAAGGTGGCAGTCGCCGCCCGTCCAAACGAAGGTGCCCGGTTCCAGCCCGCATTGCTGCGCAAGCATGTGCGTCAGGAGCGCGTAACTTGCGATATTGAAAGGGACCCCCAGGAACACGTCGGCGCTCCTCTGGTAGAGCTGAAGGTGGAGTTTGCCACCGGCAACCTGTGTCTGGAACAGACAGTGGCAGGGAGCGAGCGCCATCCGCTCGATTTCGGCCGGGTTCCACGCCGAGACGATCTGCCGCCGCGAGGCAGGGTTCTTGTTGATCTGCTCGATCAGAAGCGCGATCTGATCGATGCGGCGTCCGTCCGGCGCCTCCCAGGCCCGCCATTGCTTCCCGTAGACGGGGCCTAGATCGCCATTCTCGTCCGCCCACTCGTCCCAGATGCTGACCTTGTTCTCCTTGAGATAGGCGACGTTGGTGTCTCCGTTCAGGAACCACAGCAGCTCGATGATGATCGAGCGCAGATGAAGCTTCTTCGTGGTGACGAGCGGAAAGCCTTCGGCAAGATCGAAGCGCATTTGGTGGCCGAAGACCGAAAGGGTGCCGACTCCGGTTCGGTCCTTCTGCTCGATGCCTTCGGAAAGGATTCGCGAAATGAGCTCGTGATAGGCTTGCATCGGCCCGCTTATGGCCGGTCGCAGGGGGCTTTCCAAGCGGCGGACTGGATCCTCTTGCGGGACCGGACTTTTTCGCGAGCGGTCCGTTGGCTTCCTGCCAAACAAGGTTCATCCACCCCCGAGGTTCATCGTTGATCTTCCATCGGCTGGAGACCTGTCCATTGTTGTTCGACAATGCCCCGTATTTTGTGGCGTTCGTTGAGCCGCCCTGAGAGTGTCAAACGGGGCAGGCCCTGATCTGCGCGGGCTCGGGGCGAGGGCCGCGAGCTTCGAACTGGGCGAAGTAGCTTTCGCTCTCGGGCAGGCGCTCGAACCGGGTAAGCTCATAGCCGACCGCCGAAAATTCGCAAACCAGCAGCTTGGGCGGGGTGCCGTGGCGATCGGTGGTGCGGTCAGCGTCCACGACCGCGACGCTTCCGCCCCTCTTGAGCGCGGGTCGGAGGTTCCAGAGAAATTCGCTCGGACGCTCGATCTCGTGGTACATGTGAATCAGGAACACG
Source organism: Pseudomonadota bacterium (assembly GCA_030773375.1). Lineage (GTDB taxonomy): Bacteria > Pseudomonadota > Alphaproteobacteria > Sphingomonadales > Sphingomonadaceae > Allosphingosinicella. Next base: position 5,588 of record JALYNE010000117.1, on the reverse strand, counting down.
CGGTCGAACGAGTTCCCAGGAAGCTTGGGATCGTTAGGCTCGCCGAGCTTCACCGCGACATTGTCCAGCTGCTCGCGCTGGACGCGCCGCGCGAGATTGTCACGCGTTGCGGGTACGATATCCTGGGCGAGGACCCGACCTTCCTCGCCTACCAAAGGTGCCAGTCGCACGGTATAATAGCCTTCGCCCGCACCGATGTCGGCCACCGACATTCCAGGAGCGACGCCGGCCAGCTTCACCACCGTCTCGAATTCGCCGACGCTGTCGCGCGCATCCTCGTTCGAGTAGCGGGGCGAGACAATCGGCGCGACGGGCCGGGCCGGATCCGGGAAACGAGGGGGTTCAGCCGCTTTTTCGCACCCCGACAGGCTGATGCCGACCAGAATGAGCAGCCGCTTGCCGGAACGCACGCGTTCGGGACGAGCGGCTCTCACTGGCGCACTAGTCGACATCTTCGACTTCGACTTCCTCGCCGCTCACCTTCTGCGACAGCGCCGCAGCCATGAAGCGGTCAAGATCACCGTCCAGCACGTCGGAGGGGGAGGGCGAGGTAACGCCCGTGCGCAGATCCTTCACGAGCTGGTAAGGCTGAAGCACGTAAGAGCGGATCTGGTGGCCCCAGCCGATGTCGGTCTTGGCGGCATGCTGGGCGTTGGCCTCGGCTTCGCGCTTTTGAAGCTCCGCCTCATAGAGCCGGGCCTTCAGCATTTTCATCGCTTCGGCGCGGTTCTTGTGCTGCGAACGCTGGTTTTGGCAGGCAACCACGATCCCGGTGGGAAGATGGGTGATGCGAACGGCGCTATCGGTGGTGTTGATGTGCTGGCCTCCGGCACCCGACGCTCGGTAGGTGTCAATGCGCAGGTCGCCCTCGTTGACCTCGACTTCGATATTGTCGTCGATGACGGGGTAAACCCAGACGCTTGAAAAGCTGGTATGCCGTCTTGCGTTGGAATCATAGGGGCTGATGCGCACGAGCCGGTGGACCCCGCTTTCGGTCTTCGCGTAGCCATAGGCGTTCTCGCCTTTGACGAGCAAGGTCGCCGACTTGATCCCCGCCTGCTCGCCGGAATGATAATCGACGAGTTCCACTTTCATGCCGTGCCGCTCCGCCCAGCGCGTATACATACGCTGAAGCATCTCGGCCCAGTCCTGGCTTTCAGTCCCGCCCGCACCGGCATTGACTTCGATGTACGTGTCGTTGGCGTCAGCCTCGCCCGCGAGAAGCGCGGCCACCTTGTCCTTCTCAGCCCGCTCGGCAAGCGTTCTTAAGGAGGCGACCGCCTCGTCGACCATTGCATCGTCGCCTTCGCCTTCGGCCATGCCGATAAGCTCGATCGTGTCTTCGAGCTCCTGCTCGATCGCTTTGGTTGCGCCAATTGCTTCGTCGAGGCGGCGTCGTTCGCGCATCACCTCCTGTGCCGCCTTGGCATCGTTCCACAGCGCCGGGTCTTCGACGCGCGCGTTGAGTTCGTCCAGGCGGCGCAACGCACGGTCCCAATCGAGGAAGCGGCGCAGAAGAGCGATCGCGGACCTGATCTGGTCGACATAGGCTTGCGCTTCGGCGCGCATGTTAAACTCCGAGACAAGTGCCCCGGTGGAAGCCGGGGCTGATGGTGGCTCCGGCCGAGCCTTCGCCGGAAGAGGCCTATACGTGCACGGGCCGTAGAGCAGTTCCACAAAAAGTAGGAACCGGTTTTTCGGTCGGGAAGTGCTCCAGACTGGCAAATCTAATAAATCCCGCCCTCTCTTTGCAGAAAATCGCTTTCTTCGCGTGCTTCGCTCCGCTTCGGAGCAGCCGCTCGCTTTGGCCTTGCCCGCGGCAGCGCGGAAGCACTGCTCGCAACCTGTTCGCGGCGGATCGAACGGCGAGGCTCGCTCTCCGGTTTGAACGCTTCCCAGATGACCGCGGCCTTGGGATCGTCGGTTGGCGGCCAGGTGCCGAACACCTTGCGCCCCGAGCGGCGGTCGATCCGAACCATGCGGACACCGGTGGGCGCGCGGAACGGCACCACAGGCATATCCTTGAGCGCCGTCTGGGCGAACTGCTTGAAGATCGGAGCGGCGAGGGTGCCGCCCTGGGCATAACCGCCCATCGGGCGCGGCTGGTCGAACCCCATATAGACGCCGGCAACGATGTCGGCCGATCCGCCGATGAACCAGACGTTAGTGGGCCCGCTCGTCGTACCGGTCTTTCCGAACAGCGGCCGCCCGAGGTCCCGGAGCACCTGCGCAGTGCCCCGCAGAATAACGCCCTCGAGGACGTGGACCATCTGGTACGCGGTCATCGGATCGAGGATCTGCTTGGTACGAAGCGGCGGGCGCGGCATCGGCCTTCCGTCCCAATCGCGCATGTTGCAGCCCTCACAGGGGCGCCGGTCGGCCCGGTACACAATCTTGCCGTTTCGATCCTGAATATAGTCGATGAGCGTCGGCTTCAGCTCCTTGCCGTTGTTGGCAAGCATCGCAAAAGCGTTGGTCATCTTGAGGACCGTCGTGTCACCGGCGCCCAGAGCGATCGACAGGTAGTCGGGGTATTCGCCGACATCCATCCGCTTGGCCAAGCGGACCACCTTGTCCATGCCGGTCTGATTGGCGGCGCGGACCGTCATGAGGTTGCGCGACTGCTCGATGCCCCAGCGCATGGTCTGGGGGCCGGCATTGCCGCCGGAGAAGTTGCGGAAGCATTTGCTGCCCAGCGCCGCGGACTGGAACACGCAGAACGGTCCGTCGACGATGATCGATGCGGGAGTCATGCCGTTGTCGAGGGCTGCCGAATAGACGATCGGCTTGAACGTCGAGCCGGGCTGGCGCAGCGCCTGGGTGGCGCGGTTGAACGAGGCGCCGCGTACGTCGAAGCCGCCCTGCATGGCGAGGATGCGACCGGTCGACACCTCTTCCACGACCATGCCGCCCGACACTTCTGGTACTGATCGCAAGCTGTAAATATCGCCTTCGCGCTTCACGGCGATGATCATGCCGGGCCGGAGGAAATCGAATGCGGCCGTCTGCGTGCCGCGCTTGGGCATGGAAGCCGCGTAGCTCGGCAGCGTGCCGGTCGTCCCGTCCGTGAAGCCGACAGTCGCTGCTCCGCCGCTCCTCGAGATTACCACAGCTGGGCGCCAGTCTTCATAGCCGACGCCATAATCGGCAATTGCGAGCTGGCTCCGCCAATCGCGCGACATATCGATGCTGAGGCCGGGATCACGCCAGCCGCGGCCTCGGTCGTAGCGCATCAGCCCGTCGCGAAGCGCCGTCTCGGCGGCCTTCTGCTTCACGCCGTCGTAAGAGGTGCGCACCCAAAGCCCACCGGTATAAACGCCGTGAGGTCCGGCCTTCTCGTCCTGGCCATATGTCTCGACCAGCTGGCGGCGCACTTCCTCCATGAAATAACCGCCGACGTTGACGACGCTGTTCCTGGGGCCGCGGACCGTGCCAAGCGGTTGCGCCTGCGCCGCTGCCCGTTCGTCAGCGGTGATGAATCCGTTCCGCTCCATCTCGCCAAGCACCCAGTTTCGGCGTGCGACCGCGCGATCCGCGAAGCGCTCGGGACGATAGTTGCTCGGCGCCTTCGGGAGAACCGCCAGATATGCTGCCTCGTGGAGGTCGAGCTGTTCGACGTCCTTGTCGAAATAAGCGCGGGCAGCCGCCTGCACCCCGTAGGCATTGCGGCCGAGGAATATCTGGTTGAGGTAAAGCTCGAGAATCTGTTCCTTGGACAAGACGTTCTCGATCCGGCGCGCGAGAAACGCTTCCTTGATCTTGCGGGTGACGGAATATTCGTCGCCGAGCAGGAGATTCTTCGCGACTTGCTGGGTGATGGTCGAGCCGCCCCGCGCCCGTTCGCCGCTTCCTGCCTTTGCGACATAGTCCGCCACGGCGCCCACGACACCTGGATAGTCGATGCCCCCGTGGCTGAAGAATGTGCGGTCCTCCGCCGCCAGGAAGGCGCGGATGAGCTGCGGCGGATATTCCTCGAAGCTGAGTTCCACGCGGCGCTCGCGCGCGAAGGTCTGAATGGGGCGCCCATCGCTGTCTCGCACGTTGGTCGGCAGCGCGGGCTGGTAGGTGAGCAACGATTCCGCGGACGGCAGGCCACGGGCAAAAAGCAGCCACAGCAGGAAATAGAACAAGATGGGGATGGCGAGCAGGACTGCCGCGATGCGCGCCCAGCGCTTCGCCCAAAGTCTTCGCAATGTTTCGCTTACCCGTCCTACCTGGTTGCGGCGGAGGGTGAAGCGGGTCGATGTGTTCGTTTCGGAAGTCATTGGGGGTGAGCTCTAACTCAAGACCAAGCGGCGGTGAAGGCTTTGCTCAGCGTGCCGCGGTTCGGATCATCCGCCGCGCGAAATGCGCTTCGATCGCCCGCCGCATCCCCGTTGCGATCTGCTGCCGCCCTTCCGAGGACTGGATGTAGGCCGAGTCACGACTGTTGGTGAGATAGCCCGATTCAAACAGGATAGAGGGAATGTCCGGCGCTTTCAGGACGAGGAGCGAAGCAAAGCGGTGATAATCAGGCCGAAACGGAAAGAAGGCGGAGGCTTCCCGACGCAGAAGGCGTGCAAAGTCGGCCGAGGCATTCATGCTTTCGCGCTGGGCGAGGTCGATCAGGATGCGATTGACGTCGGCTGGCTGATTACCCAGGCCAACGCCCGCAATGAGGTCGGACTTGTTTTCCTGCGCGGCAAGGAGCGCCGCCTGTTTGTCGGAGGCAACCTCCGAAAGCGTGTAGATCGTGGCGCCATGAGCGACATCGCTGGCCGGAGCAGCGTCGGCATGCACCGAAATGAAGAGTTCCGCGCCGAGCCGGCGCGCGATCTCATAACGCTCGCGATGGATCAGGTAGCGGTCGTCGTGTCGAGTCAGTGCAACCCGAACGCGGCGCGAAGCGAGGAGTTCGTCGCGGATGGCGCGCGCAAGTTCGACGGTGATGTCCTTCTCGCGCCGCCCGCCGAAGGGCGAGACTGCGCCGGGATCGCGCCCGCCATGGCCAGGGTCGATTACCACCAGCGGCCGCCCCTCCGGGCCCAATACCGGAGGGTCCTCGGTTCGGCTCGTCGGATTGGGCCCGTCTAGGTCGATGGTAAGCCCGCCATCCTGTCTTGCCTGCTCGTGCGGCGCGGCCGAAAGGCCGGGCATCAGGCTCAGAAGCGCGGAAAGAAGGACCGTGATCAGCGACATTCCTCTATTTGCCGCGGCTACCCGCACGACGTCCAGCGTGAAATGACGAGGCTGGACGGCTTATTAGTTGCCGCTTCACCTATCCGGTGCTAGCTGTTCAGACGTCGCGGGGCATTGATCGGGCATGCTTCCGTTCATATCCGCGACATCGAATTTGCGCCGGCCGTCTGCCGGACATTCTCAGGTTGACGCTGCATGAGGCAATTTCCCCCGCATTTCGAACGCGCCCTTTCGGGTTTTGGCGTTCCCGCGGGCGCTTTGCGGACGGCGAGGGCCGGCCTGCTACACGCAGCAGAGGCAAATCTTCTTTTAACCCGGACTTTCGAGGCGCCGGCCCTATCGGCCGCGCCTTTGTCCATATTCGAACGCGCGGGCCGCATCCTTTCAGGGCCAGCGGCGCGCGTGTGGAG
>JALYNE010000116.1 GCA_030773375.1 Pseudomonadota bacterium | reverse complement strand
AAGAGCCCGGGGCGCGCACGCGCTCCGGGCTTTTGCTTGTCGAACGCGCCCTTCCGGACAGCCTGCGCCTTCCCGGCAAGGCGGCATCGCCTTGCCGGACGAGAAAGGCTCCCGTTTCAATTGTCTGGAGCACCGAAAAACCGGTTCCCACTTTTTCGCCAAGTGCTCTAACCTCCCTCAGTCCGCCATTCGAGGTTTTCATGCTCCGCCGCTTCGCGCTTCTTGTTTCCGCCTTTCTTTTCGCCGCGCCTGCAGCAGCTCAGGGGCCGGCGCGTTCAGCAGCGGCCGAACAGCGACAGATCGTGGTGGTTCACGCGGGCCGGCTCATCGCCGACGCAGCGCGCCGCCCCTTGGGGCCGTCCACCATCACCATCGTCGACGGCAAGATCCAAGACGTCTTCGAGGGCTTAACGCCCGCACCGGCCGGGGCGCGGCTGGTGGATCTTTCCACCAAGACCGTGCTCCCGGGCCTCATCGACACACATGTTCACCTGTCCGGCGAGCCCGGCGAGCCCTTCTGGCGCGAAGCCGTCGATCCGGACGAATATGCGGCGGTTGTTGGAGTCAAGAACGCCCGCCTCACTGCCCGTGCCGGCTTTACCACCGTCCGTGACGTGGGCGCCCCCGGCCTCGTGGGCTTTGCGCTTCGCCGGGGCGCGCAGGAGGGGCTTATCGAGAGCCCTCGGATTCTCGCCTCCGGCCCCGCTATTTCGATCATCGGCGGCCATGGCGACGTGTCGGGCTTTCGCCCCGAAGTCGTGACGGCGCTTCAGGGCGGCAACACCTGCACGGGGCCAGAGCAATGCGCCGCTCGCGTCCGCGAGGCCTCCCGCGCCGGCGCCGACCTCATCAAGATCACCGCCACCGGGGGAGTCCTCTCGCAGCAGGCGCGCGGGCTCGGCCAGCACTTCACGGATGCTGAAATGAAGGCCATCGTGGAGACCGCTCACAGCCTCGGTCTCAAGGTCGCGGCGCACGCACACAGTGCTCGCGGCGTCGAAGCAGCAGCCCGTGCGGGCGTCGATTCCATCGAGCACGGGACCTTTGCCGACGCCGCCGCGATCCGTGCGATGAAGGCTGCGGGCACTGCCTTCGTGCCAACGCTGATGGCTTACACCGGCATCCGCGAGGGCCTGGCAAGGAATGCGTTTACGCCGCAGGTCGCCGACAAGGTCCGCATGACCTTGAACGAGGTTGGCAAAGCCGCGCGCGCTGCCCGAGCCGCAGGCGTTCCGATCGTTTTCGGCACCGACAGCGCTGTTTACGAGCATGGCCGCAATGCCGAGGAGTTCGCGCAGCTCGTGAGCCTGGTCGGCATGACTCCGGCGGAGGCAATCGCGTCTGCGACCACCGCCGCTGCAAAGCTTCTGGGAATCGAGAACGAGGTGGGCCGCATCGCCCCCGGCTACTCGGCGGACCTGATCGCGGTGAGCGGCGATCCCCTCCAGGACATCCGGACACTCGAGAAGGTTGATTATGTGATGGTCCGCGGCCGCACGATCGACTGAACTGGCCGGCATGGTCTCCACCGACAGGATCCAGATCGGCACCGCCGTCCGGGCGCGGCTCCAAAGCACACCCGGCGTTCTCAAGGTGCCGGCGCAAGACCTCGATCTGTTCGTGTGCCGCGGCTTTCTGGCCCCCAGCGACTGCGCTGCCCTTATCCAAAGGATCGATGCCCATCGCCAGCCGTCGAAGATACTTGCCGACCATCCCGACCCTGAATTCCGCACCAGCGAGACGTGCAACCTCGATCCGGACGATCCTCTGACGCGGCGCGTAGAAGCGCGCATCGGAACATTGATGGGGATCGATCCGGCGCATGGGGAGACGATCCAGGGGCAGCGCTACGCCCCCGGCCAGCAGTTCAAGCCCCACCATGATTTCTTCCACACGAGCGAGCCTTATTGGCCCCAGCAGGAGCGCATCGGCGGGCAGCGGACCTGGACCGCCATGATCTTTCTGAACGCCCCCGAAGCCGGCGGCCACACCAACTTCCCCAAGGCGAAGGTCAAGATCGCCCCCAAGGCCGGGAACCTCCTCGCCTGGAACAATCTCGACGCTTGTGGGGAGCCCAATGACAACAGCCTCCATCAGGGGATGCCGGTGGAGGCGGGAACGAAGTACATCATCACCAAATGGTATCGGGAGCGGCCTTGGGGGTAAAAAGGCAGTGGATATTCAGCACCGGCGCCCTCGCGCTGCTTCCAGCGGAGGCGGTTGCCGCTCGGGCGAGCCCGAGATTTTTTATCGCCAACGCTGTGCGACGGGTCGTCTCAACTGGACAACAACAGAGCGCACGAAGATTAACCTCGCTTGACTCGCAGGAACGGCTGCGCCCGACAGGTATTTTGTTACTGTTCGCAGGAGTGTTGTTATGCTTGTGTTTGCGTATCTCGTCCTCTTCCTCGCGCTGAGCGCGTTTTTGACATACTGGCGTGTAGCCAATTACAGGCGGCACTATGAGAAGCGAGCTTCTCTCGCAGCGTCGGCCTGGTCCCTGCAACGGGAATCTCCGCCGAGAGGTCGCGGCGCGGCTCAATAGCCGCACCCTGCGGCATCGGGCGTCGCCGAACACCTGTCCCGCGCACCTCGCCGCGAAGGTCGCCAATCGCCGGAAAGCACGCGTTCAGGCAGCTTGTCTAAAATGATGCGGCATGCTCCACATCGAGCGAAGACATTCGCCTGCACAATCCCTCGCTCTCCAGGCCGTGAACGGGCCTGGTCTGGGCGCCGGCGCCGATGTGGGCCTCAAAGACATGGGAGCGGGTTGTGGTGAATGGGAAGCGCTTCGGAAGGGCGGCAGTTCTTGCCTCGTTGTTGGTATGGCTCGTCCCTGCTCCCGGCGAAGCTGCAGGCGCGTCTGCATCGCACGAGAGGCCAGCGGGCAGCCTCGCGCAACGGCGCGAGAGCTTCACCAATCCGCTGCTGCTCTCAGGCCCGGACCCGTGGGTCACGCGCGAAGGCGATGCTTATTATTACATGCACACTCTCGGCAACCGGCTCGAAATCTGGCGTACAAAGGACATCACCGACCTCGCCAATGCCGAACGAAAGACGGTCTGGAGACCGCCCGCCAAAGGGCCGAACGCCGTCTCGATCTGGGCGCCGGAACTGCACCGTATCGGCGGCAGGTGGTATATTTATTATACCGCTGCCGAGAGCGGGCATGACGATGATGCGCACCGGGGAGTGTTCGTCCTGGAAAACAGCTCCGATGATCCGCTTCGCGGCGAATGGGTTGATCGCGGCCGCGTCAACACGGAGCATGCCGGGATCGACGGCTCCACCTTCACTTATCGAGGCAAGCGCTACTTCGTTTATTCGCCCTATGTCGGACCCGACAGCGTCATTGCCATTGCGGAGATGAGCAGTCCCTGGCGCCTTGTCGGACCCGAGGTCCTCCTGGCCGGACCGGATCTGGCTTGGGAGCGGCAGGGGGGGCGCCAAATCTTGGAAGGCCCGGAATTCCTGCTCGGCCCGACGGGCGACTTGTTCCTCAGCTATTCGGCAAGTGCTTGCTGGTCGGACGATTACGCCCTCGGCCTCCTGCGGGCTCCGGCGGGAAGCGATCCGCTGGATCCGAGCGCCTGGACGAAGTCCCCGCGGCCGGTTTTCCGCAAATCCATCAGAAACGGCGTTTATGCCACCGGCCACAACGGCTTCTTCGTCTCGCCCGACGGGTCGGAAAACTGGATCATCTATCATGCCAATCCAGGCCCCGGGATGGGCTGCAGCGACAAGCGTTCGCCGCGCATCCAGCGCTTCACCTTCGGTCGGGACGGCGCCCCCGTCTTCGGCGAGCCGGTGGCCCCTGGAATCCGTCTTCACCTGCCTTCGGGCCAATAGCGGCCCCCATCCCTTGCGCTGCGTAGGGACGGCGGCCGGAGCAAACCGTCGATAGGCCGAGTGGACCTTTTTTGCGGAACTCGGCAGCCGTTTAGAGTGCTTTCAAGTCAGGTGGAAATCACCTGACGGCTCGGAAAGCACGGCAAACAGAGAAAACCGGAGTCGTTCCCGGTTCAATCCAACCGGGAACGAGTCTAGGTTTCCGAATCGGGGATGTCCGGCTCGACCTCTCTGGGGGGAGGCGCGGCGCGCAGCTCCCAGAGATGTTCGCCGCGAATGATGTCCGGAATGGCTCTTCCCTGCGGGTCCCGCGCCGGCTTGTAACGGAAGCGGCGCATGATCAGCCGGCAGGTTGTAGCATCCAAGTCCGCGCTGCCGCTGGACCGGGTGACGGCGCATTCGCTGACACGGCCATTCGGCGCCACCACGAAGCGCAGGAATACCGTCCCGGTGGCCCCTGACCTCAACGCGGCGCGTGGATAATCCGATTCCCGGATGCTTCCGCTGATCAGGCGAGCCCGTGTTCCGCGGCCGCCCCCGCCCCCGCCGGTGCCGGTGCCTTGCTCACCGCTGCCGAGGCCGTTTCCTTCACCGCCGCTCCCCGTGCCCGGGCCCGGCACGTTCGCAGCGCCCGCCTCCTCGGCATTACCTTGGCCGGCAACAGGCGCTGCGATGACTGGTGAGGGGATTTCAAGGCGGATTTCGGGCGGGGGTGCGACGATGGGGGACGGCGTGTCCCTAAGGTTTGCTGGCGAAGCTGCGCCTTCGGGGTCCTTTGGCTTCGCGATCTTCGACTCGGCTTTTGCGGGTGGAGCAGGTTTTGCGGGCGGAGGAGGCGGTTCCTCCGTCACGTCGAACAGCTTGAATTCCGCGCCGGCTTGCCTCACCACTTCGAAGCCGAGGCCCTTCAGCAAGGCATAGCCGATCAAGGCGTGGAACACGGCCACGGCGACGGCCGATTTGAGCCGATCCCGCTTTTCCTGATTCACCTGCAGCGCCACAGAGCTTCAATCCCGGATCGAGAGTCGGCGCGAGCGGCTTGCCCGCGACCTGTGCAACCTACCCGCTTGTAAATGACCACAAGCTGTCCGCCCGAGGCTTCTATGCCAGTGTCCGCGAAGAGGATCTCCGTCGCGCGGGCTCAACCCTATTGATGCGCGCCATCGCGGTCCCTCCCTGCTAGGAAGGGGTCGAGGCGCTGGAGCTGAGTTGTCGCGAGTTCAACCAACGCTGCCCCGAAGCCAAGCAGCCCCGCCAGCGTCTGAATCAGCAGAGGCCGGGCTGACGTGGCGAAGCGCCAGGTGAGGTGCGTAACCCATTGCGGATGGCCGCGATTCGTGGGAGGCAACTACCCAAGCGCACCTCGTCACGAGAGCATTCCAACCCGAAGCGAAGCTGCCGATGGCAAACCATTACAGCATCCTGGACGTAGCCCCGTCCGCGACCGCGGAGGAGATACGCAACGCATATCTGAGATTGATCAAGCTTTACCATCCTGATGCCCCTGGTCCCCAGGACCCCAATCGGGAAGAAAAAGCGCAGGAGCTGAACCGCGCTTACTCGGTCCTGAGGGACAGAGCCAAGCGCGCCGAATATGATGCGGCTCTGGGCCTGCGGCGGCGACCGGCGCCAGCTCCGGGTGGCGTTCCCATCGTCTTGGCGTCACAGATGCCCCTAAAAGCGCCACCGCGAAAGTCCGGCGGGCTCGCGCGCCTCGCCGTGCTTGCGGCCACTGCCCTTATCGGCGGTCTCCTAGGGGTTCTTCTCGTCACTTTCTTCGAATCCGAACCGCGGCTCGGTGGCGTCGCGGTCGCCGCCGAGCCGGGCAGCCTCGCTGACGAAAGCAAGCAGCCGCCGATCGATACCAGCATCGTCCTCAACGCAAGCGCAGCTTCGGAATTCCTTTTTCTCCACGGTTCGCCTGCGGAGGCGGCGGGCCTCAGCCGCAACTGCTTCAGCGCGCTCGCCCATGCACCAACGTTGCAACTGCTCGACCGGTGCGTTGCCTTCGATCTCGCCTCCAGGCGCTGGAGCGGCATCACCAAGCGTGAACGGCAGACACGCTTCTTTGCCGATCCAGCCATGGAAGCGAGACATCGAACGGCCTTCCGCAGGCTGGGCTTTGATGATCAGGCGGCCGGGAACCGAGTCAACAAGCTGAACCAACTCACCGTCACAGACGTGGTGCTGCGGCTCGGCCGACCTTGAGGGCGCGCACGTCGAGCCTGTACCTTGCCGGCGCTCACCATCGGAGCGATTGACATCAAGCGGGCAAGGCCGCAACGGTGCCACAGCAGTGCAAGCGCTTGAATGCGCTCCGAATAATAAGATCCTTTTCGAAAAGGTACCAACATGAAGCGGAAGCCAGTCCCCGTGCTCACCATAGCGGCTGCATCATCGCTGCTTCTGGCGGCCGGTGATGCTCCGCTCGATTCCGGTTTGTGGGAGATCCGGAACACGCCAGGAATTGCCACCCTCGATGGACGACCGCTCGTCGATCTGCCTCTGGGCCCCATCAAGACCCAGACGCTCTGCCTTGGCTCAGCCGAAACCAAGGATCCGGTCCGCTTCTTTGCGCGGGACCTTGGGCAAGATTGCGCGATCGCCACCGCAAGTGTGGCCGGCGGCCGGGTAAAGATCGTCGGCAGCTGTCCGAACCAGCTCGAGGGGCCGGACTCCACCTTCGAACTGACCGGCAAGGTCAACCCGGACAGCTACGATGTCGGCTTTGCAACCACCGCCATGGGGGACAATGGACGGATGACCTTCAGCGGGAAAATGACGGGGCGGCGGGTCGGCGCCTGCGGGGCCGCCGGAAAGCCCTCCAAGGCCAATGCAACTTCGCGTTGACGGCCTTTCCTTTCTAGATCGATGCCATGACCAGCAGGACCGTTACAAAAGCTCCTGCCACCATCGTTGAAGCCAGTCGAACCCTCTCAGCCGTCATCGCGCGTCCCCCGAGTCGAGGGGCACATTATCGCTGAAAAAGAACCCTGAGTCCGTGGTGAGTTGCAAGGAATCAGAGTCACTTGTGTTAAAACAGCGGAATGGCTCCTGGCCGGACCAGACTCTTGCTGCCGGTCCGCCATGCAAACGCCCCACTTGCCGCTGAGGCTTAGCCGTTTTAGACCGCCAACACACCGAAAGGCCCCAATGAAACGCTCGCTCCTCCCCGCCGCTGCCGGCTCGGCCCTGCTTGCCGCCTGCGCTACGCTTCCGGGTGAGCGCGAGTCCGCGCCCCCGCTCGTGTCCTCACCGGCCAGTGCGGCGACAGCCGTTCCGCCGCGCCAGAATGCGGCAGAACAGCTTCACGCGCTCTTCAGCGCCAGCGACGAGGACAATCTCCGCCGCAATCCGTTGAACGCCCTCGTGCGCGGTGATCTCCGCTACGCCGGCGAGCTCGGCGACGGCATCAGCGACGCCTACTACGCCGCTGAACGCGAAGCCGCGGCGCGGGAGCTTCGCCAACTCGGCGCAATCGACAAGGCGGCGCTCTCGCCCACGGACCAGATCGCCTACGAGGTCTTCCGGCAGCAGGCCGAGATGAACCTGCGCTCTTACGCTCCCGAATTGCTGGCGCTGACGGCGGTCCGTCCGCTCGACCATTTTTTCGGCTTCCACACCTTTTATCCCGACATCGCGTCTGGTGAGGGAGCGGCGCCGTTCAAGACGCTCGAGGATTACGAGAACAATCTGAAGCGTCACCGACAGTATCCGGGGCTCATCGATCGGGCGATCGGCCGCTTCCGAGAGGGGATGGCCACAGGGGTTGTCCACCCGAAGCTCATCGTCAGGAACATGATCGACCAGCTCGATTTGCAGATCAACCAGGGAGTGGAAGGCTCCACCTTCTACGGGCCAGTCAGAAAATTCCCGGAGGGGATACCGGCCGCCGAACAGGCGCGGCTGCGCGTTGCCCATGCCGCAGCGATCCGGGAGGAGATCCGGTCGGCGCTCATCCGCCTCCGCGATTTCCTCAAGAACGATTATCTGCCGGCCGCGCGTGAAGGCGTCGGCCTCGTTCACATGAAGGGCGGGCCCCAGCTCTACCGCTTCCTCATCGAGCAGAATACCACGCTGCCGCTCCAGTCCGCCGATGTCCATGAACTCGGGCTCCGCGAAGTCGCCCGGATCCGCACCGAGATGGAATCGATCAAGAACCGTGTCGGCTTCAAGCGCACGCTCGCCCAATTCTTTCAGCACATCCGCACGGATCCCAAGTTCAAGCCGCAATCCAAGGAGTGGATGACCAGCCGTTATTATGAAATCGGCAGGACGGTCGAGTCTCGGATCGGCGCCCTTTTCTCGACGCTTCCAAAGGGCAAGCTCGAAATCCGTCCCGTCCCGGCCTATCGGGAGAAAACGGACGCGGGCGGCTCATATCAGCAGGGGACGCCCGACGGGTCGCGGGCAGGAGTCTTCTTCTACAACACTTATGATCTTCCATCCCGGACGACGCCCGGCATGGAGACGCTCTACTTGCACGAGGGGGCGCCGGGGCACCATTTCCAGATCAGCCTCGCGCAGGAAAATGAAGCCCTGCCCAAGTTCATGCGCTTTGGCGGCAACACCGCTTTCGTTGAAGGCTGGGCGCTTTATGCCGAGACGCTGTGGGACGAGCTCGGCATGGGGACTGATCCGTATCAGCGCTACGGCGGGCTCGACGACGAGATGCTGCGGGCAATGCGCCTCGTCGTCGACACCGGGCTTCACGCAAAAGGCTGGACCCGTGATCAGGCCATCAAATACATGCTCGACAACAGCGCCATGGGAAAAACCGACGCGACTGCCGAGGTCGAGCGTTACATCGCGATCCCGGGCCAGGCGCTTGCCTACAAGATCGGGCAGTTGAAGATCCTGGAGCTTCGGGCGCGTGCTGAAAAGGCACTGGGGGATGGGTTCGACATCCGGGCATTCCACGAACAGGTACTCGGGACGGGTGCCCTTCCGCTCCCTGTGCTCGAAAGCAAGCTCGACAGCTGGATTGCGAGCC
>JALYNE010000115.1 GCA_030773375.1 Pseudomonadota bacterium | reverse complement strand
GAGAAGAAAAGCTGCTTCATCTGTTCCGGAGCGCCCTTCAGAGCCAGCGCCACTTCGCGCTTGTCTGCGGTCCTGACGATCGTGCCGACGGCTGCCGGCAGCAGATTCGCCAGATCGTCGAAGGTAAACATCAGCGCACGGATGCGCTCCGCCGAGTCCGGCGCGCGTTCGTCAAGCGCGCTGAGCAGCGTCTCCTCCGTCGAGCGGTCGAGCGCATTGAACAACTCGGCCATGCTTTCGTGCGGGTCGCGCCGCTGTTGCCGGGACAGGTTGTACATGAACTCGCTTCTCAGCGTCTGTTCGACCTCCTGGATGACTTCCTTCTGGACCGAATCCATGCGCAGCATCCGCATGATCACATCCACGGCAAGCTCACGCGGGAGTTCGGCGATCACCCGAGCCGCATGATCCGAGGTGAGCTTGCTCAGGACCACGGCGACCGTCTGCGGATATTCGTTCTTGAGATAGGCGGCGAGGACGGACTCGTTGACGTTGGACAGCTTGTCCCACATCGTCCGGCCGGACGGGCCGCGAATGTCCTCCATGATGTCTTTGACTTTGTCATCCGGGAGAATGCTGCCGAGGAGCCGCTCGGTGGATTCATAGGAGCCGTGCAGCGAAGTCATGCTCGAAACCTCGCCCGAAAACTGCACGAGGAGGTGCTCGACGACGGTGGCGGGTACTCGGCCAAGCTGAGAAATGCAGGACGAGAGTTCCTTGATTTCGTCGACCGAAAGATGTTCCCAGATCGGCGCGCCATGATCCTTGCCGAGGGCAAGCATCAACGCTGCGGCGCGCTGCATCCCGGAGAACCTTTTGAGCTCCGGCGGCTCCCCAACCGTTGTCATGGCATTCATCAATGACTCCAAAAATAATGGTTAACGACCCCGAGGCGTGCTCCACCCGTCTATCATAGAGAAAGGGAACGAGTGTGGAGGCACATGTCGGCAAATTTTTCCGGGGGGCTGATCGGCCTTAGCCTGCTGTCAGGGAACAGCAGCTTGTTCGGACTCTTCTCGGGCAGACCGATCGAATCTCGTGCCGTGCGTACCGCAAAGGCGCAGTTCACTGCTCCAGTTGTTGCTGCGCCTTGGCAGCAGCCTGCGCCGACGACACCGATCCCGACGCAGGTGGCGATGATCAAGCGCATGGCCTCGATCATCGACAAGCCCTCGAGCCGCGAAGCAGGCCTTCTGCCGGACATCCAGGCAACCTTCACTGCGTACAAGGCGCTCGACCTGTTGCGCCTGCTCGCGGAAACCGCGGTTAAGACCGGTACTGCTTCCGCCGAGCGGCTCGCGCTCGGGCAGGCGTTCGACAAGGGGCTCGAGGACCTTCAAAACTACCTCGCCTCGGCACCAAGCGACAAGGTGAAGCTCGCATTCGGAGATCCCAGACGGCGCGCCGAAAGCGTCGGCATCCCGGCCCAGTCGTTCGACTCCAAGACCCTTGGCAGTGGCCTTCTTGTTACGCGTGATGCGCCTCTCCAGGGGATCTCCGGCAACGAGGTCTTGAAGGTCAGCCTTTCGAAGAACGGGCAGACCGATGTGGTCACTGTCGATCTTGCGCAGACGCCGCAGCCGCCCACGCTGGACTCCGTCGCGGCGGCTCTGAACGCAGCGATCGCGACCATTCCGATGCGCAATCCTGATGGCAGCGTTGTGCTGGACGCTTCGGGAAACGAGGTTCCTAAATATGCGGCGCGCTTCGCGGCCGACAAGGGGTCGGGGAAGTGGGGCCTGGCGCTGAACGCGTCGCACGTCGAGAAGGTCGCGCTGGATCAAGTCGGCGCGAAAGACGCGCTGATCGTGGCAAGCGGCAGCACCGCGCTCGACGCACCCACGGCAACCCAGATCCTCCGCTTCGACGATCCCGCGGCCACCCTGGCGCGCAGAACTTTGGGGACGGTTTCTGCGCTGGACCGGGAAGCGACGGAGCGGGCTGCGCTTACGCCGCCGGCCAAGACATTGGCAGGAACCACCCCGCCGCCGGCCCAAATCTGGGCGACGACAACGGCCCGGGCCATCGCCACGGATGCCGAAGGCAGCAGCTATGTGGTGGGCACGACGGCAGGCGATCTTGGCAGCAACCGCTCGGACGGCGACGAGGATCTGTTCCTGACGAAGCTCAATAGCGAAGGCAAGGTGGTCTGGCAGCGCACTCTCGGCGCTGCCGGCTCCTCGCAAGGTGCGGCAGTGACAGTTGCCGCCAATGGCGACATCGTGGTTGCGGGGACGGTCGCCGGCCCGTTTGACGGCTCGGTCGGCAGCGACAGCGACATGCTGGTCGTGCGCTTCGACGCCAATGGTGACGAGAAGTTCGCCACGTCCGTACGCACGGTCGGCAACGAGGAGGCAAGCGCGGTTACGGTGGGCGCAGACGGCTCTATTTACGTTGGCGGGAAGGCCTCCAGCGGGGGAGGGGACGCATTCATTGCGCGGATCGATGCGACGGGAACGCTGAGCGAGCGCCGCGTCATCGACGGTGGAGGCAGCGAGGGCGTGACGGCGCTGGCCATCGACGGCAGCGGTCAACTGCTTGCACTCACAAGAGAGGGCGGCACTGCACGGCTCCGGCGCGTGGATGCACAGGCGCTCGGCACGGACTTGGGCGCGATCGACCTCGGCGCGGCCGATGCGCGTGCAATTGCCGTATCCAAAACCGGCGAAATCGCAGTCGGCGGCGCCACTTCGACCGCGCTCAGCGGCACAGCCATTGGCGCACCGAGCGGCGGCCGCGACGGTTTCGTCGCCCGGATCGATGCCGCGCTGACGGGCGCAACCGTCACCTACATCGGCACCGGCGCCGACGATCAGGTCGACAGCGTCACCTATATGAGCGGCGCGCTCTACGTCGGCGGACGCACCACAGGCGACCTTGACGGTGCCCGGCGCGGTGCGGTGGACGGCTTTCTGAGCCGTCTCGACAGCGGCACCGGCGCGATCCAGAGCATCAACCAGTTCGGCCAGGCGGCGCTCAGAACCGAGCCGGTGAGGATTGCATCCGCGGCTGGCGGTGCCGGTGTAACCGGCGCGCTGGGATTTCAGCGTGGCATTCTCAACGTCGACATATCGCCCAAGCTCACGGCCCAGACCAGCCTTCGCCCCGGTGACGTCTTCACGGTGCGGGTAAATGGGGGAGCACCCAGGAAAGTGGTCATCCAGGCTGGCGATACGCTGTCGACCCTGGCTCAACAGATCCGTAGCATAACCCAAGCGAGCGCAACCGTGTCTACGCCGAAGACAGGTGACAAGAGCGCGCTCCGGATTGAAACCAAGCCGGGGAACACCATCGAGTTGACGGCCGGCCCTGAAGGCAAGGACGCGCTCGCGAAGCTCGGCATCGAGCCGACACGGCTTTCCGCACCGTCCACTCCGGCCAAGAACGCCCCCAAGGTCCAGCCGGGGGGTTCATACGGCTTGGGCTTAAAGGACGCGATGAGCATCGATAGCGTGGGCGATGCCGCCGTCGCCTTGAAAGCGGTGAAGTCGGCGCTTTCCATGACTCAGACGGCGTTCCGCTCGCTTTACTGGGACTCGAGCAAAGCGCGGCTGGTGGACGGCGCGAATTCCGGCAGCGGCGGCTCGCCTTATCAGCAGGCTCAACTTGCCAAGTACCAGGACGCCCTGGCCCGCCTCACCGGCGGCAGCGGCTCGTAACACGGAGACTCGTTCATTGAAGCCGCCCACTCTCATCACCGGCCTCGGCGAGGCAATGCGTCACCTTTCCGAGCGGCAGCGCGTGGTCGCGCAGAATATCGCCAACAGCGAAACGCCAGGGTTCAAGGCGCGCGAAGTGGAAGCGCCTGATTTTGGTAAGCTGGTGGGAGACGCGGCGGGCTCGCGCCGTGTCGCGCGCCCGCGCGTCCAGATCACGGGCGGCATGGCAGCCCTCGGGGCAAACCAGCCGCTCGGGGGGCGCATCACGATCGACAAAGACGTGACCGAGACGAAGCCCGACGGCAACAACGTCACGCTCGAGGAGCAGCTGCTGAAGATGGGCCAGATCCAGGCGGATTTCACCGCGCTGACCAACCTTTACCGCAAGCAGATGTCCCTCATGAAGACCGCCGTCGGCAAGGGTAACTAAAGGCGCTCAAAACGGCGGATTGCAGCGGCGAAAAGCTCACCCGCTGGAATAAACCGTTTCGCTGGCGGCAGAAAGGCGAGCTCGTGGCCCGCAGCGGCGGCGGCAACAAGCCCGCCAGGTCAGCCCTTCCCCGCGGGGTAGCATCCAAGCTTCAGGTTATACCGTGTTTCGGGGCGGCTTCGGCCGCGCCCTCCAGTCGTCTTCGAGGCAGTTCGATCAGCCCTACGGTGTCGCGCGAATAGCGCAGCGCCCAGCGAGCCGCTTGATCAAAACTGGGAGTTGACGGAGATCGGCGTTGCCAGCTCGATGCGGGAAAGCCCGCCCGCCGAACCGTAAACCGCGTGGCGGGCGCCCGAAATGCGCCGTGCCTCGGCCGTTATCGCCGACATCATCTCGAGCGTGAGCTGGATGTGCCGTTCGAGCACCGCCGCATTCGAGGCGGAAGCATCTTTGAGGTCCGACAACGCTTCCAGGAGTTCCTCGCGTATCTCCTCGGGCAGCGCCTCGAGCCAGGCGGGGTCCTGGCGCGACAGCTGCGCGGTCCGGGCATCGAGGATTGCAACGAGGCGCTGCTTGGCAGCGGCGAGTTCGGCCAGTTCGGGCGAGCGGCCGGGCGACTGAAGCTTCTCGGTTTCCTCGCGCATGATCACCGTCAGCGATCGGATGGGGTCCACGAGATCATTGGCCATTGTCGCTTCCTCCCTGCAGCTTGATGATTTGGTCGAGCACCGCCGGCGCGAGACCGACGCCGCCACGCCGCGCGATTTCCTCGCCCAAGCGTTCGGCGAGAACGCCCCGGAACATCTGCTCGCCGTGGCCGCCGGAAAATTCGTCACCGATCTCCACGGTTTCCATCATCAGCTTCGTCATCTGCCCGATGAAGACAGCCTCGAACTCGCGCGCGGTTGCCTGCGCCCGCGGTTCGGCCTGCGCTCGGCGTTCGGGCGGAGAGGGGCGCGGAGCCCCGGCCGGAGCGGAAACGGGATCCATTATTGCACCTCGATTTCGGCCTGCAGCGCGCCGGCTGTCTTCAAAGCCTGCAAAATGGTGATGAGGTCGCGCGGCGAGACGCCGAGCGCGTTCAATCCGCTCACGAGCGAACTCAGGGACGAGCCGCCACCGACCATCGCGAGGCCGCCGCCGTCGCCGTCTTCCACCGAAACGCTGGTACGCGGCAGCACAACCGTTTCACCGTCCGAAAGTGGATTGGGCTGCGAGGCGATCGGGTTTTCGGAGACGCTGATCGTCAGGCCGCCTTGTGCAATGGCAACGGGGCTGATGCGTACGTCGGTTCCCATGACAACGGTGCCTGAGGCTTCGTTGATGACGATGCGCGCCGGCTGATCGACGGCGACTTCGAGGTTCTCGATGCGCGAAACGAGATCCACTACGGAGCCCGCGCGCGGCGTGATCTGGACGGTGGCCGGATCGAGCATCTCGGCGGCTCCCGGTATTTCGCGATTGATCGTCTCCGACACGCGTCTCGCCGTCGTGAAATCGGGATTCTTGAGTGCGAGCTTCAGGCTCGGAGCCGAATTCAAGGCAAACCGCACTTCGCGCTCCACAATCGCGCCGCCGGCAATCCGGGCCGAGGTCGCGACGCCACGGGTGATGCTCGCGCCGGCGCCTTGCGCCTTGAAACCCGACACGGCGACCGGCCCCTGCGCGACAGCGTAGATTTCGCCGTCGAGGCCGCGAAGCGACGAAGCAACGAGCGTCCCCCCTTGAAGGCTGGTTGCGTCGCCGAGCGCCGACACCTGAACGTCGATCTGGGATCCTGCCCGCGCGAACGGCGGCAGGCTCGCGGTGATCGACACGGCAGCGACATTCTGGGTGCGCATCTGCGTGCCTTGAACGCTGACGCCGAGCCGCTCCAGCATGCCTTTCAGCGATTCCTCCGTGAAGGGGGCGTTGCGGATCCGGTCGCCGGTTCCGGCAAGGCCGACCACAAGCCCATAGCCGACGAGCTGGTTGGCGCGCACATTCTCGACATCGACGATGTCCTTGATCCGCGGCGCGGCGAGCGCTGCCTGCGGTGTTGCGAGCGTAGCGACGAGCATGCTGGCAAAGCTCAAAAAACGCATGGCCACCTTTTGCTGTTGGATGTTAACTGGGCACCTAGCTTCTATGATTATAGACAGAGGAGCTGTCCCTTTCGCGGGATCGTCAGGAGAAATAACGTGCGCATCTCTCCAAACCCCCCGCCGTCGCTGCGGGACCTTGCTGCCCTCAGGGCAAAGAGCGGCACTTTCTCGCCTGCTGATCCTGCCGCCGCAGCCCAGGCTGCTCCCGCTCCGGCTCAACCTGCGACATCCGTCGACATGTTGGTGATTTTGGCGGCGGAGGGCGAAGCCAAGCGCCGGCGCAGGATGGCGGCGCAGGCCGAAAAGGGGCTTGCTGCGCTTGAAGGGCTTCAGGCGGAGATCGAAGGAGGCGAGCCAAGTGCAGCAAAGCTGCAGGAACTCGCCTCGTGGACGCAGAGCGTCGAGCGGCCGGACGATCCGCAGCTGGCCCAGATTCTGGAAGAGATCGAGCTGCGTGCTTTGGTCGAGCTCGCAAAGCACGATCGGGACGCTGACGGGCAATAGGACGCGGCGACACTTCTGCCGGCGGCAGCGGCTGCCATAGAAACTGACGCCGAGGCACACGACGCCAAGCATCGCCAGGATCGACAATATCTTTGTTGGTATCTTCGTGTTGGCTAAGAACTTCATCATCAAAAATTCCCTCCTCAGGCGCGCACCGTTCCTGGCCAAACCCCCGCTAGGCCGAAACTGATTGAGGCGTGTCGCTCCTGCGGCACGGAGGCGAAAAGCGGGCGGGCGAGGGAGGGCTCGACGATCGGCACACCTGCTTGGGTGGCGATCTCACGTATTTTGAGCGCGATCGCGTCCACGCCCTTTGCAACGACCACCGGTGCGGCCATGTCGCCGTGCGTGTATCTCAGCGCGACCGCATAGCGAGTGGGGTTGGTGACGATCACGCTCGAACCCGGGACAGCGGCCATCATTCGCTTGCGCGCGCGCTGGCCGGCGATGGAACGGCGGCGCGACTTGATGTGGGGATCGCCCTGCTTGAACTCGTCCTTTGTTTCCTGCGCCGTCATCCGCATGCGGCACAGGAACGCACGGTGCTGGTAGACGAAGTCGAACAAAGCGATCTCGCCCATCAGAATGGCGAGTCAGGACGGCGTGGACCAGTCTCGCAAGCAGCACTTGCGTTGCTCGGCTCGCTGGTCGGGTGGGAAGCTGACAAGTTTCTTCGGGCGGGGATCTTTCCAAACGAGCTGTCCGCGGATCAAAGTGGTGCTCACCCGGGGCGCCGCTTTCACTCCGCCGTTTACGGCCATTCTGGGTGCGGTTAGGACCTCCGTTCCCGGTGCTCGTCATGCGCCGATTGCGGAGCACGACTTGGCCAAGCCGAAGACCTTTTTTGCCCTCGCTTTGCTCGCCTCGACACCAGCAGCAGCGTACGCCCAGAATGAGCCCTCAGGACCGGCCGAGCTGGAAGCCCGAGAGTGGTCGGAAGCCGACGACCAGATCATCCTGGTTGGCCGGCGCTTGAATTTGGTCGGCGAAGCGGTGTCGGCTTCCGAAGGCCTCGTAGGCAGGCAGGAGATCGACAGCCGGCCGCTGCTGCGCTCAGGAGACCTGCTGGAGTTCGTACCCGGTCTCGTGGCGACCCAGCACTCGGGCAGCGGCAAGGCCAACCAGTACTTCCTGCGCGGCTTCAACCTCGATCATGGCACCGACTTTGCCACGTTCGTGGATGCGATGCCCGTCAACATGAGGTCGCATGGTCACGGCCAAGGCTGGACCGACCTCAATTTCCTGATCCCCGAAGCAGTGCAGGAAATCCGATACCGGAAAGGCACTTACTATGCCGATGTCGGAGACTTTTCCTCAGCCGGATCAGCGCGCTTTCAGATAGCAGAAACAATCCCTCGAGGACTTGCGGAATTCACCGCGGGATCCTTTGGGCACCTTCGGGGCGTCCTTGTGGACTCGGTGCCGCTCCAAGGTGGTGATCTGCTGTTCGGGGCCGAGCTTCAAACTTTCGAGGGGCCGTGGACCGACATCAACGAGGACGTCCGCAAAAAGAGTGCGCTGCTGCGGTACAGCGGAAATCTTTGGAGTGGGCGCGCTCACCTCATGGTGATGGGCTACGACAACAGCTGGAACTCACCTGACCAGATACCGAATCGCGCCGTGCGACAGAGGAGGATCTCGCTGTTCGGGTCGATCGACAAAAATGTAGGCGGGGCGGCGTCGCGGTACAGCGTCTCGGGGGGATGGGCCGGCTCACTGCTGGGTGGGAGGTTCAGCGCCAATGTTTATGCTATCGACTCCAGCTTGAACTTGTTCTCGAATTTCACCTACCTGCTGGATGACCCCGTGAACGGAGACCAGTTCCGACAGGTCGACGAGCGCCGCATCTACGGTTTTGAAGTTTCGCAGCAATGGGGGAGGGGCCGGAGCCGGTGGCGCATTGGCGCGGATGGTCGGTACGACGCCATCGACCGGGTTGGCCTGTTCCGAACCAAGGCTCGCCAGCCAGTCAGCACGGTGCGTGAAGATATCGTCGACCAACGGAGCTTCGGTCTCTTCGCCAGCAACGAGTTCTCGTGGAGCAACACGCTCAGGACCTATGTGGGCCTCCGCTACGATCATTTCGGCTTCGAGGTGGACGCCAAGTCCCTTCCTGAAAATTCAGGCAGGACAGATGATGGCATCCTTTCCGCCAAGGCGAGCATCATCTACAAACCCGCCGATCCGCTGGAACTGTATTTGAGCTTCGGTCAAGGCTTCCATTCAAACGATGCGCGTGGGACAACAATCACGCGCGATCCCGCAACAGGGGAAATCGCCA
>JALYNE010000114.1 GCA_030773375.1 Pseudomonadota bacterium | reverse complement strand
GTCTTGGGCTGGTAATCGGCTGTGAAGACGATTTTGCAGCCGGCAATGGGCGCCGCAAACGGCAGGCCCCAGGCAGCCGCGTGGAACATGGGCACGATCGGCATCGCCACCGCACGACGGGAAAGGCCGAACACGTCCGGCTGCACCTCCGCCATCGCATGAAGGACGGTGGAGCGGTGTTCGTAGAGCACGCCCTTTGGATTGCCGGTGGTGCCGCTGGTGTAGCAGAGCATCGCCGGCTCGCGCTCGTCACCCTCGACCCAGCGATAGTCGTCGCGTTCGCCAGCAAGCAGTTCCTCGAAGCCGCCCCCGGAGGCGGGATCGAAGCAGACATAATGCTCGATCGTCGCCAATTGCGGCTTCAGACGCTCGACGATCGGCTCGAATGCGGCATCGTAGAAGAGCACCCTGTCTTCGGCATGGTTGGCGATGTAAGCGAGCTGCTCGTCGAACAGGCGCGGATTTATTGTGTGGACGATGGCGCCCATGCCGATGGTGCCGTACCAACTCACCAGATGCCGGCTGTGATTCATCGCAAGCGTCGCGACACGGTCGCCGCGTTTGATACCGAGCCGCTCCAGCGCATGCGCGAGCCGGCGCGCATCCCGCGCTATTCCGGCCCAGTCGGTTCGGGTCTCGCCCGCTGCCGCCCAGCGCGAGACGATCTCGCGCTGCCCGTGTTCGCGCTCGGCATGGTCGAGGAGCCGCATGATCCGGAGCGGCCAGTCCTGCATTCCCCCCAACATGATTCCTCCCCTTTGGGAGAAACTTACAAGCGGCTAGGAGACGAGCGCAAGCCGTGGCGGTTCGGCCACAGAGAGGCGGACGGACGTTACCCCCTCGAGGCGTTCGATGCGGGCAGCAAGCTCGGCATCGAGGCGAAAATCGCGGCCAAGAAGAACGAACGCTTCGCCACCATCAAGCGTCGCTCGAAGCCGGAGTTGGCCGTTTCCGCCGCGGTTGTCGGCGACCAGTTGCGCCAGGCGCGCAAGGACATCGGCGCCGTCCACTTCCACCTCGATCTGCAGACGCGTTCGCTTTGAGAGGCTTTCGAACGATTGAAGGCTGCGGATCGTGACCCGCGGCGCTTCCTCACCGGGGCGGCGATCAAGTTCGACGTTGAGCAGCGCGCATCCGCCCGCCTTTGCGGCTTCCTCGACTTGCACCGCCACCATGTCCTCGAAGACGGTGGCGATGAACTGTCCCGAAGCGTCCGACACCGTCGCCATCAGGTAGCGCCTGCCCTTTGCCGAGGTGCGCCAGCGCGCGTCCTCGATGAGGCCAGCCATCACTGCCGCCGAGCGCCCCCCGTCCGCTGGCGCCGGCAGCGCGCCCAGGCCGGCAAAGCTCTTGGCACCATGTGCCTCGGCGAGATGGCGGTAGCTGTCGATCGGATGGGACGAGAAATAGAAGCCGAAACTCTCTTTCTCCTGCGCCATGCGCTGCGCCAGCGTCCAGTTGGCGACCGGCATCCGGATCGGAACCACGTTCGAGTCGCCTCCGAAAAGCCCCCCCTGGCCGCTCAGGCGAGCGTCGGCCGCGCTTGAAGCATGGGCAAGGATCGTCTCGGCTGCAGCGAAAACTGCTGCCCGGTTCGGAGCGATGCTATCGAAAGCACCCCCGGCGGCAAGGCTCTCGATCTGCCGGCGGTTGAGGAGCCGCGGATCGACCCGGTCTGCAAAATCGTCGAGCGACTTGAATGGGCCTTTTGCTCTGCGTTCGGCAACGAGCTGCTCCATCGCCTTTTCGCCGACCCCCTTCAGCGCACCAAGCGCATAGCGGACCGCGTGGCGGTCGCCGTCCGCCTCGACCGCGAATTCGGCTTCGCTAGCGTTGATGGCGGGCGGCAGGCAGGCGACCTCCAGCCTACGCATGTCTTCGACGAAAATCGCGAGTTTGTCGGTCTGCGCCATATCGAAGCACATTGAGGCGGCGTAGAATTCCACCGGGTAATGCGCTTTCAGCCAAGCGGTCTGATAGGCGACGAGCGCATAAGCCGCGGCGTGGCTTTTGTTGAACCCGTAGCCCGCAAACTTGTCGATGAGGTCGAACAGTTCGTTGGCTTTGGCTGTGCCGATTGCGTTCGCCGCGCAGCCGGTGACGAACCGCTCACGCTGCGCATCCATCTCAGCTTTGATCTTCTTGCCCATCGCCCGGCGCAGAAGGTCGGCTTCACCCAGGCTGTAGCCGGCGAGCACCTTCGCCGCCTCCATCACCTGTTCCTGATAAACGAAGATGCCGTAGGTTTCCTTCAGCACATGTTCGAGCATCGGATGCGGATATTCGATCGTCTCACGGCCGTTCTTGCGCGCCCCGAAGGTGGGGATGTTGTCCATCGGGCCGGGACGGTAGAGCGACACGAGCGCGATGATGTCCTCGAAGCTGGTCGGTTTCACCGCCGCAAGCGTGCGGCGCATTCCCTCCGATTCGAGCTGGAAGACGCCAACCGTCTCGCCGCGCTGGAGAAGCTGATAAACGAGCGGATCGTCCCACGCGACGCGGTCGAGATCGACGCAGATGCCGCGCTTGGCCAACATCTGCACGGCCTTCTGGAGCACCGAAAGCGTCTTCAAACCCAGGAAGTCGAACTTCACCAGGCCCGCCCCTTCGACATATTTCATGTCGAACTGAGTGACCGGCATGTCGGAGCGCGGGTCCCGGTAGAGGGGCACGAGCTTGTCCAGCCGCCGGTCGCCAATGACGACGCCTGCCGCGTGCGTCGAGCTGTGTCGGGGAAGGCCCTCCAGCTTCATCGCGAGGTCGAACAAGCGGCGGACCTGGGCATCGTTCTTATATTCAGCAGCGAGCTCCGAAACGCCGTTCAGCGCGCGCTCCAGTGTCCAGGGGTCGGTCGGATGATTGGGAATGAGCTTTGCGAGCCGATCCACCTGTCCGTAGCTCATCTGGAGCACACGGCCGGTGTCTTTCAGCACCGCCCGCGCCTTCAGCTTCCCGAAGGTGATGATCTGAGCAACCTGATCGCGCCCATATCTCCCTTGAACATAGCGGATCACTTCGCCGCGTCTGGTTTCGCAGAAGTCGATGTCGAAGTCGGGCATCGACACACGATCGGGGTTGAGGAAGCGCTCGAACAGGAGACCGAGCTTCATGGGATCAAGATCGGTGATGGTCAGCGCCCACGCAACAACCGAGCCGGCGCCGGATCCGCGGCCGGGCCCAACGGGGATGTCGTTTTGCTTGGCCCATTTGATGAAGTCGGCGACGATCAGGAAGTAGCCGGGAAAGCCCATCCCGACGATCACGTCGACCTCGTAATCCAGCCGATCGAAATAATGCTTCCGCTGCTCCTCGCTGAGATGGTTGTAGCTGGCGAGCCGTGCCTCAAGGCCAGCGCGGGCGTCGCGCCGGAGCTGGTCCGCTTCCGCTTCCGTGTCGCCGGCAATGCTTGGCAGGATCGGCTTGCGTTTGGGAGCGCCGAAGGCGCAGCGGCGGGCGACCACGGACGTGTTCTCGATCGCCTCCGGCAGGTCCTCGAACAGTCTGCGCATTTCGGCAGCCGGCTTGATCCAGGCTTCCGGAGATGACTTCAGCCGGTCGTCGCGATCGATCTGGCTCGACTGGGCGATGCAAAGCATAGCGTCGTGCGCGCGGTGGAAGGAGGCGTCCGTGAAGCAGGCGGGGTTGGTCGCAACGAGCGGCAGGTCTCGCTTGTAAGCAAGGTCGATCAACGCCGCCTCGGCCCGCTGCTCCGTCCCGCTTCCGCGGCGGCAAAGCTCGATGTAGAGCCGCCGAGGAAACAGCGCCTGAAGGCGGTCCAGGTAGAGAAGAGCCGCTGGCCGCTGTTCTTCGGCGAGCAGCCGAGTCAAAGCCCCTTCCCCGCCTGCGGTAAGCGCGATGAGGCCCTCGGTTCGCCCCTCGAGCGCATCCAAGGGAACATGTGCCTCTTCTTCCAGCGGCCGGTCGAGATGCGCCTCTGAGACGAGGGCACAGAGATTTTGGTAGCCCGCCTCGTTCTGCGCGTAGAGAGCCAGCCAATCGAGCTCAGCCGCCTTGCCGTCAGCGCCCGGCCGGGCGATCCCCAGCATCGCACCCACGATCGGCTGCACGCCCTCGCCCTTGCAGGCGTCGGTGAAGGCCATCGCCGCGTAAAGGCCATTGCGGTCGGTCAGCGCGGCCGCCGGAAAGTCCAGCTTCTTCGCCTGCTTGGCGATAGCCTTGGGCTCGATCGCGCCCTCGAGCATCGTGTAACAGGAGAAAATCCGTAGCGGGACGTAAGGCGAAGCCATGACCCTGTTATGGGTCAGGTGCGCCCCCATGGGAACCTTGGCACTTCACTTTTCCACAGGAATCCGAACTTTCAGCGTTCAGAGGCGATGTCCCTGATCTCCTGCATCCGCCCTTCATAAGCTTCGGCCACGCAGGCCTCGTCAGGACAGCGGTCGCGATAGGCCAGGAAACGATCGCGCGTGCGGCGGAGTTCGGCCCGTGTCCTTGAGTCGCCGTCGGCCAGCGCGGAATAGAAGAGCGAGGACATGGCACGGTCCCGCGCGGCCAGCCGGTCGCTGCTGCAGACCATTCGTTCCCCGCGAGTCCGGGCGCTGCGGCAGTTGAAGCTTGGTCGCACGGAGCTGCCGGCGCGCGTCACTTCCGCGCGCTGAGCCGGCGCGGGGGCCACCGAAACGCGAATCACCTCCCGCCTGTCGACACGCCTTTCGGGACGCGGCTCCGGTGGCGGCACCGGTGGCCCGGGCGGAGGTGACGGCGGGGCGGTGCTTGGCTCCGCGGCGGCTTCCGGAACGTCGGGCGATTCGGGAGCAGCGGGCGCCTCCGCGAGTTCTGCCGGTGCGGGAGCCGCCGGCGGCCGATATTGCTGCCCCTTGAGATCGAATGAGGCGAGCCGATAAACGATCGGCTCGGCACCACTCATCTGGTAGACGAGCCCGCTTCCGTCCGCGGCGGCCTGGGCGGCATATTCGATATCGGCGACCAGCCTCCTTCGGCCGCCGAACCCGGCTTCGGCGCCTGGCGGAAGCTCGAGCACGAATCGCCCGGTGCAGACGGTCACGTTGAGATCCTCATCGCGACTCTTCACCACCGGGTTCTCCATGCGAACTACCGAGTGCGCCGCCAGCCGATCGAGGTTGGCGGGATCGGTGTTTCGGATCCGCAGCGCCTCTTCGAAAGCGACCTCCTTCAGCCGCGCATAGGTCGAAGGCGAGGCGCAGGCTTCCTCGAGACGCTCCTGTTGCTGCTCAGTGGGCTGGGGGCGCGCCGCAGTCTGGCGCGACTTCACGTCTCGCGTGGTGCTGAGTGCAAAGCCGATCGCTGCGAGGATCACCAGACCAGCCAGCCCCAGCCAGATTATGCGTTTGTCGATCGCCCTCATTCACCCTCCGAGCTCACAAGCGCGCATGAGCGACCGTGGGTTACTCGAGCACGCCCTCGTGCAAACGCAGCACGCGGTCCATCTTTCCGGCGAGGCGCTCATTATGTGTAGCGACAAGAGCAGCGCTGCCTTCCTCCCGCACCAGGCGGAGGAATTCCCCAAAGACGATGTCGGCGGTCGCTTCGTCGAGATTGCCGGTAGGTTCGTCGGCAAGAACAAGCGCGGGGCGGTTTGCAAGCGCCCGTCCGACAGCGACCCGCTGCTGCTCGCCCCCGGACAATTGGCTGGGGCGATGGGTGAGGCGGTGGCCGAGGCCCAGCGAACCGAGCAGTGCTTCGGCGCGGGCATGAGCCGCTCGCGGCTCGGCGTCGCGGATGAGCTGCGGCAGGATCACGTTTTCGGCGGCCGTGAAATCCGGAAGCAGATGGTGGAATTGGTAGACAAAGCCCAGGACATCCCGGCGCAGGCGTGTGCGCTGGTCGGTCCCCAGCTGAGCGGCTTCCTCATCGTTTATGCGGATTGAGCCTTCGAAGCCGCCCTCGAGAAGCCCAACCGCCTGAAGGAGCGTCGATTTGCCGGAACCTGACGGGCCAAGCAGAGCGACGATCTCGCCTTTTCGAACGGTGAGATCGACACCCCGCAGGACGTGGATAGTGACCCCGGCTTGCACGAAGCTGCGCTTCAGGCCGGTAACGGTGAGGACGTTTGCGCCGTCATTCATAGCGAAGCACCTGAACCGGGTCGGTGCTCGCCGCTTTGTAAGCTGGGTAGAGCGTTGCAAGAAAGCTGAAGCCCAGCGCCATGGCAACGACTGCAATCACTTCGAACGGATCCGTCTTCGAAGGAAGCTCGGTCAGAAA
The DNA here is from genome assembly GCA_030773375.1 of Pseudomonadota bacterium. Classification (GTDB taxonomy): domain Bacteria; phylum Pseudomonadota; class Alphaproteobacteria; order Sphingomonadales; family Sphingomonadaceae; genus Allosphingosinicella. Next base: position 2,764 of record JALYNE010000114.1, on the reverse strand, counting down.
ACGGATCGAAGGATCCCAAAGGTTCTGCCCGGTGACGACCTGGATGAAGTTCACGACCCCCTGCCGGAAGAACAAGAAGATCGCGCCGAGGACGAGGCCGGCAATCGTCCCGAGGACGCCAATCGTCACTCCGACGGTCATGAAGACCTTCATCAGGCCGCGGCGGGTGGCACCCATCGTTCGGAGAATCGCAATGTCGCGCGTCTTGGCGCGCACCAGCATGATCAGCGACGACAGGATGTTGAAGACGGCCACCAGGATGATGAGCGAGAGAACGACGAACATCGCAACCCGCTCGACGGCGAGCGCTTCGAACAGCGAGGCGTTCATGCTCCGCCAATCGTTCACCACGGCGCGGCCGGCGACCTGGGAGGCGAGCGGCGCGAGTATCTCGCCCACGCGTTCGGCATCCTCCGTCTCGACCTCGACCATCCCGACATCATCGCCCAGCATGAGCAATGTCTGCGCGTCCTCGATCGGCATCACGACGAACGCTTTGTCATAATCGTAAACGCCGACTTCGAAGATTGCGGCGACCTCATAGTCGACGATCCGCGGCACCGTGCCGAACGGCGTCGTTCGGCCCTGAGGGCTGATGATGGTGATGGAGCTCCCCGTGGTCGCGCCAAGAGCTTCGGCGAGGCGCGCGCCAATCCCGACCTTTCCTGAGCCGGGCTGCAGCGCCTGGAGCGAGCCGGAAATGACCTTTCCCTGAAGGGTGGGATTGCGAAGGATGTCCTGCCGCTGCATGCCGCGCACGAGCACCCCTTCGACGCGCCCTTCGTAGCTGGCCATGAGCGGCTGCTCGATCAGCGGAACGGCGTCCGTTACCCCCGGTGTGGCCTTGGCCTGGCGGACGATGTCCCGCCACTCGGGAAGGCGCCCGCCATAGCCTTGCACCACCGCGTGGCCGTTCAAACCGACAATCTTGTCGAACAGCTCAGCGCGAAAGCCGTTCATCACGCTCATCACGATGATCAAGGCTGCGACGCCGAGCATGACGGCCACGAGACTGATCGAGGCGACGAGAAAGATGAATCCCTCGCCCTTGCCAGGAAGAAGATAGCGCTTGGCGATCATGCGCTCGTAGCGAGAGAGGATCATCCGAGCGATAACCGCGCGAGCGCGCCTTCGAGCGACAGTTCCTCGCGCTCGCCGGTCGCCCGTTTCTTGAGCTCGACCACGCCCCGTTCAAGGCCTCGCGGACCGACGATCAGCTGCCAGGGCAGGCCGATGAGGTCCATGGTCGCGAACTTGGCGCCGCCGCGCTCGTCCCGGTCGTCATAAAGCGTCTCGACCCCGGCCTGCCCGAGCTGACCGTAAAGGCGGTCGCAAGCAGAAGCGCAGGCGGCATCGTCGGCACGCATGTTGACCAGGCCGACCCGGAACGGCGCGACGCCTTCGGGCCAGATGATGCCTGAAGCGTCGTGGCGCGCCTCGATGATCGCGCCCATCAGGCGCGACACGCCGATGCCGTAGCTTCCCATATGCGGGTGGACGCTGCCGCCCTCTCTGGTCTGGACGGTCATCCCCATGCTGGCGCTGTACTTGGTCCCGAAGGCGAAGATGTGGCCGACCTCGATCCCGCGCCGGGAGCGGAGGCGATCGGGGGGCACCGGGCACTCACCGACCTTCTCATGCTCTTCAGCTTCCATGGCGTAGAGGTCGGTGAGCCGCCCGATGGTTGAGGCATCGGCCGTGAGAAGCTCCTCGTGAGTGACATCCTCGAGCGCCGCGTCGTAGAAGACGGCACTCTCGCCCGTTTCAGCAAGCACGTGAAACTCATGGCTGAGATTGCCGCCGATCGGCCCGGTCGGCGCACGAACCGGCACCGCCTGCAGGCCGAGCCGTGCGAAGGTGCGCAGGTAAGCGACGAACATCGCCTGGTAGCTTGCCTGCAGCCCGGCCTCGTCGAGATCGAACGAATAAGCATCCTTCATCAGGAACTCGCGTCCGCGCATCACGCCGAAGCGCGGGCGAACCTCGTCGCGGAATTTCCACTGGATGTGATAGAGCGTGCGCGGCAGGTCGCGGTAGCTCTTGGTCGCGTCGCGGAAGATGGCGGTGATCATCTCCTCGTTGGTCGGCCCATAAAGCATTTCGCGCTCATGCCGATCGGTGAAACGCAGCATCTCGGGGCCATAGGCATCGTAGCGGCCGGACTCGCGCCAGAGATCGGCCGCCTGGACGGTCGGCATCAACAGCTCGATTGCTCCGGCTTTATCCTGCTCCTCACGCACGACCTGCTCGATCTTCTTCAGCACCCTCAGCCCAAGTGGGAGCCAAGCGTAGATGCCGGCCGCGGTCTGCCGGATGAGCCCAGCGCGCAGCATCAGCTTGTGGCTGACGATCTGTGCGTCGGCAGGCGTTTCCTTGGTGACCGGAAGGAAATAGCGAGAAAGGCGCATAAACGGGGGGGTTCGGGTCCTGGAACAAGAGGTGGCGCGAACCTCTAGAGCAGTTCCCGGAAAAGTGGGACCCGTTTTTCGGCTCGGCAGTGGAGGCCCTTGGTCGAGAGCCCGCACGGGTTGGGGCGCAACCGGTGACAGCCTGTTGCCGAGGCGACACAGGCCATCCGGAAATGGGCAACCGGACTCAGTTTGACGGTGACAAGGCAGATTTGCGTGCCTAGCGTCTTATTCACCAGACCAAGGGCAAACGGCCATGGTTCGGGGAGGCTTCGGCCCCGCTTCCTTTTCGCGAGGTGAAGGTAAGCGCGCGGGCTGGAGCATCTAAAAGGGGGCTGGCGAGCGATCGCCAACAC
>JALYNE010000113.1 GCA_030773375.1 Pseudomonadota bacterium | reverse complement strand
ACAGCCAGATCGAACTCCGCCTCGCCGCGCACATGGCCGACGTGCCGCAGTTGAAGCGGGCTTTCTCCGAAGGCGCGGACATCCACAACATGACGGCTCAGGAGCTGTTCGGGGAGGTCAATCGCGAGACCCGCGGCAGCGCCAAGACGATCAACTTTGCAATCCTTTACGGTATATCGCGTTGGGGGCTGGCCGGGCGGCTTGGGGTTACGGCAGACGAAGCGCAGGACATCATCGACCGCTACTTCGAGCGGTTCCCGGGTATCCGCAACTATATCGCAACCAGCCTAGCCCAAGCGCGCGAGTACGGCTTCACCACCACCCTTTTCGGCCGCAAAACCCATTTCCCAAGCATCAAAGCCAAGAACCAGGGTGAACGGCAAGGCGCCGAGCGCGCTGCCGTCAACGCACCCATCCAAGGCACAAGCGCCGACATCATCAAGCGCGCCATGGCGCGGATGTGCCCGGCGCTCGAAGCGGAGGGGCTTGGCGCCACGCGAATGCTCCTGCAGGTCCACGACGAACTTGTTTTCGAGGTGCCCGAAGGGGACGTGGAGCGGGCAAGCGCTGTCATTCGGCGAGTCATGGAGAGCGCCGCGGAGCCGGCGGTGAAGCTATCCGTACCGCTCGGCGTCGAAATCGGGACCGGCGTCAATTGGGGCGCCGCGCATTGAGCGAACGCCCGCCGGCTGGCGACGACATCGCCGCGCTCGCTAAGGGCGGGCGCACGAACCTGTTCGGTTTCCTCCTCCGGCTGGCGGCACGGCTTCCTTTTCTGTTCATCGCCGGCCGCTACTACGGCCCAGAATTGCTGGGCCGCTTTGCCTATGCAGTGATCGTGATCGAGTTCGCTGCGCAACTGGCCACGCTCGGCCTGAAGCGGGGCCTCGCCCAGCAGCTGTCCAGGGCCGAGCAGCCGCATGCCTGCATTGTCATGGACGGCATCCTGGCGGCCTTGATCGCGTCGGCCGCCGCAGGCGCAGTGCTCGTCCTTTTTCCGCAGATCATGTTCCCCGCCGGCGAAATCTACGGGGCGGAGCGGTTGCTGCCGCTCGTCATCTTCGGCATTGCCGGGGCCGACATTGCTTTGGCCGCCCTCGCCTACCGCCACAACATCTCGGCAACCGTCATGGCGCGGGCCATCGTCGAGCCCTGGACGATCAGCATTGCGGCCGGGCTGCTGGTTTTCCTCTCCTCGCGTGACGGTCTCATCATCGCCTACGTGATCTCGGTAGTGGCCGGCCTCGCAGCATCCTTGTGGCCGCTTTACAAAAGCTACGGCTTTCCATCCGGCTGGAAGCCGAACCCGGCAAAGCTTCTGACGGTTGCCCGCAGGAACGTTCCGCTCGCCGCTGCCGACGCTATCGAGTGGGGCTCGCGCCGGCTCGATATCGCCGTCCTCGGCCTGTTCGTTTCGCCTTATTATGTCGGCGTCTATTATGTGGCGCAGCAGGTCGCGTCGCTGCCGCAGAAGCTCAAGACGAGCTTCGACCCCATTCTGGCGCCGGTCATCACGCAGCGCCTTGCCGAAGGGGACCGCAAGGCGGTCGCAAAGCAGGTCCGGCAGGTCGGCTTCTGGGTGATCGCCGCGCAAGCGGGCATTGCGCTTGCGCTCGGAATACCGGGCGAAGCAGTGATGGGGTTGGTCGGCCCCGCATTCGTGGGCGGCACCGGGGCTCTTGCCTTTCTCCTTGCGGCCGAAGTGGTCGCTGCAACGGCCGCGGTTTCGGAATCGGCTCTGGTCTATGTTGCGCGTCACCGCAACCTGATGATCTCTTCGTTGATGATCGGCATCCAAATCGTGCTCTCGCTGGCGCTGATCCTCGGGATGCGCGCACTGGGCTGGCCCGAGAAGGTGCAGGCCGCGGCGCCTGCGATCGCGCTCGCAGTCGCGCTCGGCCTCGCATCCATCCTGAAGGCGCGACTGCTCTGCCGGGTGCTCGATGCCCCGGTTTCCGGCTGGCGGTGGCCGCTCGTCTGGGCCGCCGCAGCAGCGACCGCGGTCGGCTATGCTGCGACCCTGCTCCCCGAATGGGCTGAGCTCGCGATGGGGATCCCGCTGATCCTCGCTGCCTTCGGTGCCGTGATCTGGAAGCGGGGCTTCACGCATGAAGACCGCGCGCTGTTCCGCAAGCGCGACGGGGAGGTCGAAGAGCCTAGCCTTCCACCTCCACCAGGGGCTTTACCGCCGGGCGCTTGAACAGCTGCCGGAGGAGCGTGCCGCTGGATGGGTTCAATGCCGGAAGTGGCGCATCCCGGTGAACAGCATGGCAAGCCCGGTTTCGTCGGCGGCGGCGATCACCTCGTCGTCCCGGATCGATCCGCCCGGCTGAATGACCGCGGTCGCGCCCGCTTCGACAGCAGCGAGAAGGCCATCGGCGAAGGGAAAGAATGCGTCGGAGGCCACCGCCGACCCAAGGGTCCGCGGTTCCGTCCAACCTGCCTTTTCGGCCGCGTCCCTCGCCTTCCACGCAGCAATGCGCGCCGATTCGAGCCGGTTCATCTGGCCTGCGCCGATACCAGCGGTGGAGCCGCCCTTGGCGTAGACGATGGCGTTTGATTTGACGTGCTTTGCAACAGTCCAGGCGAACAGGCAGTCCGCGAGCTCCTGAGCAGTGGGAGCGCGGCTCGTCACGACCTTGAGGTCGTCACGGCAAATTCGACCATTGTCACGCGATTGGACGAGATAGCCACCCGCGATCGATTTCAAGGACAGCCCTGGGCGGTGCGGATCCGGTAACTGACCCGTGACCAGGAGGCGTAGGTTCTTCTTACGGGCAAAGACCTCCCGGGCCTCCTCGTCAGCACCGGGGGCGATCACAACCTCGGTAAAGATGGCAGTGATCGCCTCCGCATCGGCTCGAACGAGCGGCCGGTTCACCGCAACAATGCCGCCAAAGGCTGAGACGGGATCGCAGGCGAGCGCGGCTTGATAAGCCTCGATCAAGCTGCGGCCGACCGCGACACCGCAAGGATTTGCGTGCTTGACGATGACGCAGGCCGGATCGCCACCTGCGAATTCGGCCACCAGTTCCAGCGCTGCGTCGGCATCGTTGTAATTGTTGTAGCTCAGCTCCTTCCCCTGCACCTGCTCGGCCTGTGCGATGCCCTTGGCGGCCCGGCCCTCGGCCAGATAGAGCGCCGCCTTCTGGTGCGGGTTCTCGCCGTAGCGCAACTCGTTCGCGCGGCGCATGGTGAGGGGCAGCGTGAGCGGGAAAATCTGCCCCTGATCGGCGAACGCGAACCACTGGGCGATGGTTGAATCATAAGCAGCGGTCGCGGCAAACGCTTTTGCCGCCAGCCGTTTTCGGAAATCCAGCGACGTCATGCCACCGTTGGTGTCCAGGGCAGCGATGAGCTCCTGATAATCGGCCGGATCGGTGACGATTGCCACGTGTGCATGGTTCTTCGCGGCGGAGCGCACCATCGAGGGGCCACCAATGTCGACATTTTCGATGATTTCATCGCGCTCCGCCCCACGCGCGACCGTCTGCGCGAACGGGTAAAGGTTGACGACCACCAGATCGATCGCACCGATACAATGCGCGTCCATCGCCGCCGCGTGCTCGGGATTGTCGCGCACGCCGAGCAAGCCGCCATGAACCTTCGGGTGGAGCGTCTTCACTCGGCCATCCATCATCTCGGGAAAGCCAGTGAGATCAGAGATGTCGCGAACCTCCAGCCCCTCGTCCCGGAGAGCCTTGGCGGTGCCCCCGGTCGAGACGAGTTCCGCGCCATGCCGCGCCAGCGCACGGCCAAGCTCGGCAAGGCCGCTTTTGTCGGAAACTGAAAGAAGCGCGCGCGTGATTTTAACTTCGGACATCGTGTTTCCTGGTTCGAGGAGGCGGTGGATGCTTGGCCGCCATTAGCCGGAAGCCCCTTTGCTTTCAGCATCTCTTTGAGCCGCAGCGCAGAGACGATCGCTTCCATTTGGGATGATGAACATCCCGGTATTTTCTGTTATGTTCGCGCGCCCAAAAAGGAGACGGTGATGCGCTTTCTCGTTGCCGCTGCGGCCCTCACTGTGCCCCTCGGTTTAGCGATCGCCCAAGCGCCGCGCCCGGCACAGGCTCAAGTCGATCCGCTGTCCCTGAGTCGAGGCTGTCCCAACCTCGTTCACCAAGCCGACACCCCAGCCAAGGCCGAGTCTAAAAGGCTCGGCGAGCTACCGCCAGGAAATCTCGTGTTGAGCGTGGTGCGGGGAGTCGGCCGCTGCCCGCAGCCGGTGATCGTCCGGTACGGCATCGGCGCTTCGCAGCAAGACGCTCCCTCTTCGCCTCCCGCCGCCCGCTCCGAGCAACCGCGGAAGTCGGCGCTGATTCGCTGATCCTTGCGCTTCAGCGGGCGCGCTTCAGAACCCAGGAGATGGTCATACCGTCCGGCGGGCTTTCGCCGGAAATGACGAGTTGCAGGCTTGGGTGATGGCGGGCTTCGCCGTCGATCCACAGGCTGTCCTCGATGGCGAGGCTGCCGCCCCGACAGCGGAACTGCCAGGCCGAGCCGCCTCGGATGCGAAGCAGCGCACCCTGCCCATCGGCCGTGCTCGCCACCTCGACGGCAGGGGCGAGGTGAAAACGGATCGTGAAGGGCACGAGCTCCACCCGTCGCTTCCGGCCGCCCTCCGCGATCAGCTTGTCCTCGCCGCCAAGCTCGCGCCCGTCGGCGCTGAGCGTGAGCTGGCGCTGATGGAGCAGGCCGAAGCGGCGTACATATCCGTCATGGCTCGCCTCCACCTGAGAGACACCCCCGGTTTCATCGCGCGAAAGCTCGACTTGCCCGACGCCCTTGCCAAGACTGCCGTCCTCATGAATCGCGGTGGAATTGCGATCGCCGAGCGTCAGTGTCGAATGCGCGGCCGTCGTCCGGAGCGCCCGCGCGAGCTCGCGGGGCAGCGCCGTCGCTGCGGCTCCCACTCCGCCGCAGTTGACGATCAGACGGTGCGGACCGTCGCTGAGCTCGAAGGCAAGAGTCGAGGCGCAGCCGCCAACCAATGCCCGGCTTGCCGGAGGCGGCGCGGCGTCGAACACGGCAACGCTGCTTTTTGCGGAAAGACGCTGGTAGCCCCAGCCCCGCGCCTGGCGAAGCGGCCGGGCCCGAACGCCCGAACCCTCCACCGCAGCCGCGATCCTGCGCTTCGAGAGCATGTTGCCCCCCTGCCAGCTTGAAAGCGCCTCATCGCCGAGGGTTACGGCGAGAAGCGCCGCGACGGAACCCGAAAGCGCGTCTTCCAGCTCTTCCGGAAGTTCGTGCCCCGCGGCGAGGTAAACAGCCCGGAGCTGACCGAGCAGCTCAACGAGCGCAAGCTGTTCGACCGGCGAGCGGCTGACGAGCCCGCCATCGTCGTGGAGCCCAGCGGCCAGGGCCCGAGCGAGCCCCGCCTCCCCTTTCCTGAGGCGAACCGGACCGCCCTGCACGACGAGTGCCGCCGCCACGACGCCGGACCAGGCAGCAATCCGTGCCACGCCCGGAGAAGCCTTGTCCGCGCTCTTGTCGAGGTGGCGCGCTCCGCGTGCCAATGCGTGCAGCACGGCCGAGCGATAGACCATGTCGCGAGACGATAGGATGTAAGGCGCGTAAGCCGTCCAAAAGAGGATGCGGCGGCCCCATAGGTCCGGCCGCCAGGCACGCTCGGTCACCTGGTCTGAATGCGCTGCGAGCCATTGCTGGACGATGCGCTCGGCGGACTTTGCTCCCTTTTCCCGGGTGGCAACGCTGGCGAGGTCGCGGAGCCAGGCAAAGCTCTGAAGATAGTCAGACAAAGCGGGCGGGAGGGACCCACCGGCAAAATCAACATCCTCGACCGCGACGCTTGCGCCGCCATGTAAGAAGAGACCGCCCAGCAGTGCCTCGCCTGCGGCTTTGTCGCCGGCGACAGGATCCTTCGGCACGGCGAGAAGCTTCAGCGGAAAGCGGGCGCGCAGCCGCAACGAGTGAAAGGGAGTGCGCCAGGAAAGCCGGTGCAGCAGGTGGAACAGCCGCTCGGACAGGGAGAGCCCGTGATCGTCCCCGACCCGGATCAAACGCTTGCCGGGCTCGATGCCATCCTCTCCGCTGGTGCTCCCAATGGGTTCAAGCAGGCTCATGATCCGCGCAGCTCCTTGATGTTGGCTGCATATCGGCTCGGCCCACCCTTGAAGGTGGCGGTGCCGGCGACGAGCACGTCAGCTCCGGCCGCAATCGCACGTTTGGAAGTTTCGGCGTCGATGCCGCCGTCCACCTCAAGGTCGATCGGTTTGCCGGTCTTGTCGATCTGCTTGCGGACCGCCTCGATTTTGCGGAGCTGGCTGTCGATGAAGCTTTGGCCGCCAAAGCCGGGGTTCACGCTCATCACAAGCACCAGGTCTACGTCGTCCAGCACATAGTCGAGCATCTTGGCGGGGGTCGCGGGGTTCAAGGAAACGCCGGCTTTCTTGCCCAACGACTTGATCTGCTGGATGGTGCGGTGAAGGTGCGGCCCGGCCTCGGGGTGGACTGTGATGATGTCGGCCCCCGCCTCGGCAAAGGAAACGAGAAACGCGTCCACCGGTGAGATCATCAGGTGCACATCGAAAGTCTTCAGCGTGTGCGGGCGGAGCGCCTTCACGACGCCGGGGCCGATGGTGAGGTTGGGCACGAAATGTCCGTCCATCACGTCGACGTGAATCCAGTCCGCGCCCGCTTCGTCGATCGCGCGGACTTCCTCGCCGAGACGCGAAAAATCGGCGGACAGGATCGAGGGAGCGATGCGGACAGGCTGCTGCACAGCGAATCACTAACCGCGGCACACGGAGCGGGCAAGGAAAGCGCCGACTTATCCTCAGCTAATTCGCCTGAATCGCGCGATAAAAAAGCCGTCGGCGCCCCCGCTTTGGGCAAAAGTCCCGGGAAGGATCCGCAACATACCGTTGTTCGGCTGGATGTCCGGGGGCAGCTCGGCCGGCTCGATCGGGTCAAGGACCAAATCGCGCCGCTTGACCAGAAAGGCGGCTACCACCTGCTCCCCTTCTTCCGGCTCCAGCGAGCACACCGAATAAACCAGCGTTCCTCCGGGCATCAGCCAGCCCGCAGCACGAGCCAGCATCGCCTTTTGCCCATCCGCAAGCTCGGCAATTGCACTGGGGCGAACCCGGTGAAGCACGTCTGGGTGGCGACGGAAGATCCCAGTTGCCGAGCAAGGCGCATCGAGCAGGATCGCCTGGAACTGCTCGGGCGGGCTCCACTTCATGACGTCGGCCGCCTTTATTACGGCCTTCAGCTTCGTTCGCTCCAGATTCTCTCGAAGTCGCGCCAGACGACTTTCGGAAGCGTCGATCGCCGTCACCGAAAAGCCCGCGCTCGCCAACTGCATCGTCTTGCCGCCGGGTGCGGCGCAAAGATCGAGCACGTGCCGCCCCTCGCCTGGACCCAGCAGGCGTGCTGGAATCGCCGCCGAAATATCCTGAACCCACCACTCTCCGGCCCCATAGCCGGTAAGTCCGGCGACCGCGGTGCCGCGCTCCAGCCGGAGGTGGCGGGGCATCAGGCTCACGCCCTCAAGACCCTCGGGCGGCTGATCCGACGCGAAGATAAGGTCCATCGGTGGAGGAACCGCCAACGCCTGTGCCGCTGCTTGTGCGACCGCGCTCCCCCACGCATGCTCCCACCGTTCCTCGATGCGAGGAGGGAGAGCCGGAACTTCGGGAAGCGAAGCGCCGCTGCGCATCAAGGTGCCGAACACGCCATGAACGAGCTTGCGCGGCCCGCCGTCGACCAATGGGAGGGTTGTCGAAATAGCCGCGTGCGGTGGTGTCCCCATCGCGAGCGCCTGCACAAGCGCTATTCGGAGCGCGAAGCGGGCCTTAGCGTCGTGGGGCAACGGCTTCCTCGTGGCGCTGTCGATCAGGGCATCCAGATCGGTCAGGCGGCGCAAGGCCTCCGCAGCGATTGCGTGCGCGAAGCTGCGGTCGTCGCCCCGTTCCAGATCCCGCGCGGCAACATCGAGCGCTGCTTCCAAAGGCAGCCCCTTGCGAAGCACCGCGTCGAGCAGGCGCAACGCGGCTCGGCGCGAAGCCGTGCCTTGCGGGTCGTCCCGACTCAGGCCCTGCGCCCCAGCGGATCGAGCGCGCTCTTGCGCCTGGTTGGGGGAACAGCCGATCGCGGCGCGACGCTGGCCAGCGGCGGCGAACCCATCCGGCTCGCCAGTGCCTCAAGCGCCGCGATGCGGTTGGCAGTGTCGGGGTGCGTGGAGAAAAGGTTGTCCCGCCCGGTGCCCGCCGGAACGATGTAGAGCGAAGCGGCGGCCGGATTGCGCATCGCCACCGGACTGGGGATCCGCGCCGCGCCCCGGTGAAGCTTGGCCAGCGCCGACGCGAGCGCGCGCGGATCGCCGGAGATCTCAGCACCGCCGCGGTCGGCATCATATTCGCGCGCGCGACTTATTGCGAGCTGGACGATCATCGCCGCAAAGGGCGCAACGATCACCGCCGCGATCATCGCCAGCACGCTGCTGCGACCTTCCTCGCCGGTCCGGAAGAAGAGGCCGAAGTTCGCAAGAAAGGAGATCGCGCCCGCGATGGTCGCAGTCATGGTCATGATGAGGGTGTCGCGGTTCTTCACGTGCGCAAGCTCGTGCGCCATAACGCCAGCCACCTCATCGCGCGTCAGCATGCTGAGAAGCCCGGCGGTCGCAGCAACGGCCGCGTTGTCCGGATTGCGTCCGGTCGCAAAAGCGTTCGGGTGCGGCGAGTCGATAAGGTACACCTTGGGCATCGGAAGGCCTGCACGTCCGGCAAGCTCACGGACGATGCCAACCAGTTCGGGCGCAGTCCGCTCGTCCACCTGGCGTGCTCCGTGCATTCGAAGCACGATCCTGTCTGCATTCCAGAAAGTGAAAAGATTCATGCCCGCAGCCAGAACCAAGGCCATCATCGCGCCGCCCGACCCGCCGAGCGTGTAGCCAAGGGCCATGAACAGCGCGGTCAGTGTCGCCAGGAGCAGCAAAGTCTTGAGCTGGTTCAT
>JALYNE010000112.1 GCA_030773375.1 Pseudomonadota bacterium | reverse complement strand
TCGCCGAGTGCAAAGCGGGCGGAACCAGCGCGGCCGAGGTTGAAACCGCGGAGAAAAGAGGCTTCGACACCGGCCTCAAGGTCATTCATCCGGTCGATCCGGATTGGAAACTTCCCGTCTACATCGCTAACTTCGTGCTGATCGAATATGGAACCGGCGCGATCTTCGGCGTTCCCGGCCACGATCAGCGCGATTTTGAATTCGCTCGCAAATACAGCCTTCCGATCAACCGGGTCGTAGCCGCTTCGGCCTCGGATGCGGCCGCGCCCATCGGAGACGAGGCCGAAAGCGGCGGCGGCGTGGTGGTCAATTCGCGCTTCCTCGATGGTCTCGATGTCGAGGCGGCCAAGAAGGAGGTCATCCGCCGCGCCGAAGCGGAAGGATGGGGCGAGGGCACGACCGTGTGGCGTCTGCGCGACTGGGGAGTGTCGCGCCAGCGTTACTGGGGAACCCCAATCCCAATCGTCCACTGCGAGGCCTGCGGCCCTGTCGGTGTCCCAAAAGACCAGCTGCCGGTCCTGCTGCCGGAGGACGTCAGTTTCGACGTCCCCGGCAACCCGCTCGAGCGACACCCGACTTGGAGCAAGGCCGATTGCCCGCGCTGCGGGGCCGCGGCGCGCCTCGAGACGGACACCTTGGACACATTCGTCGATTCGAGCTGGTACTTCATCCGGTTCGCAAGCCAGCCTGCCGACGCACCGTTCGACAAGGCCGAAGCGGAAAGCTGGCTGCCGGTCGACCAGTATATCGGCGGAGTGGAGCACGCCATCCTCCACCTCCTTTACGCGCGCTTCTGGGCGCGCGCGCTGCGCCATATCGGGCGGCTTGATATCGGGGAGCCGTTCAAAGGCCTGTTCACGCAAGGGATGGTGACCCATGAGACCTATCGAACGGTAGACGGCCGTTGGCTCTCTCCCGACGAAGTCGACCGCCGCGATGGCCGATTGGTGGTATTGGCGGACGGCACCCCTGCTGAAGCCGGCCGGGTCGAGAAGATGTCCAAGTCCAAGAAGAACACGGTCGATCCGGAGCCGATCGTCGACCAATATGGGGCCGACGCCGTCCGCTGGTTCATGCTTTCGGACAGCCCGCCGGAACGCGACCTTCCATGGAGCGAAGCAGGCATCGAAGGCGCGTGGCGGTTCGTTCAGCGGCTCTGGCGGATGGCCGATGCGCGCGTCCAAGCCTCGGGCGAAGATAAAGCGCTTGATCGAAAGCTGCATCAAACCATCGCAAGCGTGGGTGCCAACATCGAGACGCTTTCGTTCAACAAGGCCGTGGCCAACGTTTACGAGCTTGCAAACGCGATCGAAAAGGCGCCGGCCTCGCGATCCAAGGCAGAGGCCGTGGAAACGCTCCTCCTGCTCGTCGCGCCGATGGTGCCGCACCTTGCCGAACAGGCTTGGGCAGCGCTCGGCAGGGAAGGACTCATTGCCGACGCCGATTGGCCGAAGGTCGATCCGGCGCTGCTGGTGGAGGATGAGGTTACCATCGCAATTCAAGTGAACGGCAAGCTGCGCGACACCCTGACGGCGCCAAAGGGCGCGCCCCGCGAAGCGCTCGAGGAAATGGCGCTCGCTTCTGAAAAGATAGCTCGAATCCTCGAGGGGAAGCCGCCGCGGAAAGTGGTCGTCGTGCCGGACCGCTTGGTCAATCTCGTCGCATGACCCGGCTCGTCGTGATCGGCTGCGCGCTCCTGCTTGGCGGCTGCACATTGAGGCCCCTTTACGCCGGCGGCGCCGGAGGTGCGGTCGCACAGACGCTGCAGGGTGTTTCGGTGGCGCCCGTCGACGGCCGCGCTGGATGGCTGGTCCGCACCGCCCTCCAGGATCGCCTCGGCAGCGCCACAGGAGACGCGCGCTATCGGCTCGAGGTCGAGCTGGACGACGACATTGCGGGCTTTGGTATCCGATCGGATGATGCGGTGACGAGAGAGCGCCGTACGCTCCGGGCGCGCTACAGGCTGGTCGATGCAGCTGCCGGCACCGTTGTTCTTGACGCAACCGCCGGCTCGGATGCGGGCATTGACGTCGTTAGTTCGGAATATGCCACCGTTGCGGCTGAGCAAACCGCGCTGGAGCGACTTGCGCGGGAAGTCGCCGATCAGATCGTCACCCGGGTCGCGCTCTACGCGTCGCGTGGCGGCAAGCCCCAGTGAAGGCAAACAAAGCGCAGATCGAAAAGGCGATGCGCGCCCCGTCAGCGGAGACGCGCCTCTTCCTCCTCTACGGCCCCGACGAGGCCGGATCCCGCGCGCTGGCGAAGATCCTTGCCTCCGCGATGGGGCAGGGTGCCGAGCGGGTCGACCTGAGCGGGCCCGAGCTCAAAGCGGATCCGGCCCGACTCGTCGACGAGGCTGCTTCGCTCTCGCTGTTCGGCGGCGCACGATACATCTGCGTCGAACCGGCTGGTGATGATGCAGCCGAAGCCGCGCAAGCGCTTCTCGACGCGTCGACCGGCGGAAACCCGGTGGTGATGGTGGCCGGCACCTTGAAGGCAGGGTCCCGCTTACTGAAGCTCGCCCTTTCGGCTCCCAGCGCCTTGGCCTTCGCCAGCTACGTTCCGGAAGGAAGAGATGCCGACAAGCTGGTTCTCGAAATGGGGCGTGAGGAGGGGCTGGGAATGCGGCCCGACGTGGCGCGCAGGATTGCAGATGCGACGGCCGGGAATCGAGGCATCATTGCACAGGAACTGGCCAAATTCGCGGCCTTCACCGATGCTGCTCCCGACCGGCCCAGGCAGATCGATCACGATGTGCTGGACGCGGTCGGCGCTCGGAGCGATGAGGGCGACCTCAGCCGCCTGGTGGACAGCGTCAGCAGCGGGGATCCTCCGACGCTCCAGGCAGAGCTCGCCCGACTCGCAAGCGAGGGCGTCGACGGGATTCCACTGATCCGCGCGGTGCTTCGCCGGCTGACCTTGCTTTCCAAGCTGCGCGCTGAGGTCGACCACGGGAGCAGCGTGGACAGCATCATGGCGTCACATGGTAAGGCCTTGTTCTGGAAGGAGAAACCGGTCGTTTCGCAGCAGCTTTCGCGCTGGCGGTCGGATCTTCTCGGCAAAGCCGTGGCGCGTTTGCTCGAAGCCGAGCGGCAGGTGAAAGCGCCCGGCGGGCTGGGCGCTGCGGCGGTGAATGAAGAGCTGTTCGCCATTTGCCGGCAGGCGGCGCGGCTAAGGTAGCAGCGATCGTTAGATCCGCTCGCCGCTGAGCCGCTGGCAGATCATGTCAAGCTGATCGAGTGAGGAATAGCTCAGCGCGACCGTTCCGCCGTCGGACCGGTGCGCTATTTTCACCCTGAGGCCCAGCATGTCACCAAGCTGACGTTCGAGCGCTTCTATATCGGCGTTGACCGCAGCAAAGGCGCTGCGCACTGACCCCGACTGGCGTGGCTTGGTCGAACGGACGAGCTTCTCCGTGTCCCTTACCGAAAGTCCCCGTCTCAACACCTCGTCCGCGAGCGCCTCAGGATCCTCGGCGGAGATGAGCGCGCGGGCGTGCCCCATGCTGAGGTCCCCCGCCGCCACCAAGGTTCGGACACGCTCCGGAAGGTCGAGGAGACGCAGGAGATTGGCGACATGGCTACGCGACTTGTGGACCAGCCTGCCCAGTGCTTCCTGCGTATGGCCGAACTCATCCATCAGTCGCTTGTACGCGTCGGCCTCTTCGATCGCGTTGAGATCCTGGCGCTGGATATTTTCCAGAATGGCGACTTCAAGGGTTTCGATCTCGTCGAAATCCCGAACAATCACCGGAACCTCGTGGAGCCGAGCCTTCTGGGCAGCCCGCCAGCGCCGTTCGCCCGCGACAATCTGGTAGCGGCTGCCTTGCGGCCGCACCACGATCGGCTGGATGAGTCCTCGCGCGCTGATCGAGGCGGCGAGTTCGGCAAGCGCCTCTTCGTCGAAGTGCCGCCGCGGCTGTTGCGGATGAGGCTCGATGCTGCCGACTGGGAGCATCTGAATGCCACTGCGCGGTGAAGGACCCTTGAGTGGCTCTTCCCGCGCGACCTCTCCGAGGAGCGATGAGAGCCCGCGGCCCAGGCCCGAAGGTCTCTTTCGAAGCGGCGTTTCATCGCTCATGCAGCAGCGGCCCTTTTCGGAAGACGCGCCATCAGCTCGCGAGCAAGACCTATATAGGCCTCGGAGCCAGGGCAGCGGTGGTCGTAAATCAGCGCAGGCAAGCCGTGGCTGGGCGCCTCCGAGAGGCGGACGTTACGCGGGATGACGGTATCGAAAACAACCTTCCCAAGGCAGGCACGGACATCTTCCGCGACCTGGCTGGAGAGATTGTTACGCCGATCAAACATCGTAAGGGCAACGCCCAGAATGGTAAGTTGCGGATTGAACCGCGCCCGAATCCGCTCAACGGTCTGGAGCAGCTGGCTCAGCCCCTCGAGCGCGAAGAATTCCGCCTGAAGCGGCACCAGAACCGACTGTGCTGCAACCAGCGAGTTGATGGTGAGGAGACCAAGCGAAGGTGGGCAATCGATCAGGCAGACATCCCATGGGCGGCGAGCCGCCGCGAGGGCCAGTTCAAGCCGATGCGTCCGGTCCGGGAATTCGACCAGTTCGATCTCCGCCCCCGACAAATCGACGGTAGCCGCGATCAGATCGAGCCGTGGCACGCGCGTCGCAATGGCAGCTTCATCGGCAGTGCAATCACCGGTGAGGAGCTCGTAGCTCGAGCGCTCGCGCTCGCCTGTCTTGACGCCAAGCCCGGTCGATGCGTTCCCCTGCGGGTCGAGGTCGATCAGAAGCACCCTCCAGCCCGCTGCGGCAAGCGCGGTGGCGAGGTTGATCGCGGTGGTCGTCTTGCCCACGCCTCCCTTCTGGTTCGCTACTGCAATGCGGATCATCTTCCGCTTCTTCCCTTCACTTTACGTCGAACCGCTTCCGCGACGATGATGCTGGCATCAGCGTCCGTGACACTCGCCTCGAGCCGGAAATCACCCTGCCACAGTGATTCGGCTGCTTCCAGTTCCGTCTTCGCGTTTCGGCCCTTGGGAAGGATCCAGCGCGTGTTTGTTGTGGAAAATCGCTCGGCAAGAGCGAGCAGTTTGTCGAGCGGCGCAAAGGCCCTGGCGCTGATCACCCCGAACGGCGGTGCATCGAGCGATTCGACCTTGCCGCAAATTATCCGAGTGCGGCCAGCGACCCCGAGAACCTCGGCCGCCCGCACCAGGAACTCGACGCGAAGCTTGCGCGCTTCGACCAGCGTCACGGTTCCCCGGAACAGACAAGCGACCACCAAGCCGGGGAAGCCCGCGCCGGTGCCGAGATCAAGCCAGCTGGTGGCGTTTGGCGGCGCCAAGCCGACCAGCTGCGCCGAGTCGAGCACGTGCCGCTCCCAGACCTGGTCCAGGCTGGCCCCGGACACGAGGTTCTGCCGCTCGTTCTCCTCGCGCAGCAACGCGACGAAGGCCTCAAGCCGATCCAGTGTTTCACGTGGAACAGTCAGCGCCGCGCGCGCTGTGGCCTCATCCATCAGGCGGCTCTGCGCCTTGCCTGGACGAGGATCGCGGTCAGCGCTGCGGGCGTGATGCCGCGGACTCGAGCTGCCGCACCCAATGTTGCAGGGCGCGACATAGACAGGCGCTCCACCATTTCGTTCGAAAGGCCGGAAATCCCCCGGTAGTCTATATCCTGGGGAATGCGAACCGCCTCGTCCGAGCGAACCCGCGCGATCTCGCTGTCTTGCCGGGCCAAGTAAGGCGCGTAGCGATGATCCTGCACGGCTTCGTCGAGCCACGCTCCTCGAAGGGCACTGAGCGCGGGAATGAGGCGAAGGAGCCCCTCGGTGCCTACTTCCGGGAAGCGGAGCCATTCGGCCAGCGTCCGCTTGGCGCCGTCATCGCGAACGGACATCCCGGCAGCCTGGAGCTGCGCTCCGGTGAACCGTCCAGACAACAGGCTCTCTATGCGATCTCGTTCGGTGCAGCGATGCTGGTAGTGGGCGGCGCGAGCGGCGGAGACACAGCCAAGCTCGGCGGCAATTGGCGTCAAGCGAGCCTCGGCATTGTCTGCGCGAAGGCGCATCCGGAACTCCGCCCGGGCGGTGAGCATGCGATAGGGTTCGGTGACACCCTGAAGCGTGAGGTCATCGATCATCACGCCGATATAGGACAGGCTCCGGTCCAAGATGAGCGGGGGTCTGCCTGCGCTTTGCGCGGCGGCGTTGATGCCCGCCACCAGCCCCTGAGCCGCAGCCTCCTCATAGCCGGTCGTTCCGTTGATCTGCCCGGCCAGATAGAGCCCCTCAACAAGCTCGGCTCGCACGCCGAGGGTAGGCTCGAGGATGCGCGGATCAACATGGTCGTACTCGACGGCGTAGCCCGGCTGGAGGATCTCTGCGCGCTCGAGCCCGGCCATCGATCGCACCAAATCCTGCTGTACGTCCGCGGGGAGCGAGGTGGAGATACCGTTCGGGTAGACCGCGACATCATCGAGGCCCTCCGGCTCCAGAAAGATCTGGTGACCATCCCGGTCTCCGAAGCGGTGCACCTTGTCTTCGATCGAGGGGCAATAGCGAGGCCCCACGCCCGTAATCTCGCCTGCGAAGAGCGGAGATCGATCCAGCGCGCCGCGGATGATTTCGTGCGTGCGCCTGTTGGTACGGGTGATCGCGCAGAACAGCTGAGGTGCGACACGGCCGCTGCTCATGTGCGACATGGTCCAGTGACCGGCGTCCGATGCTTGCCGCTCCAGGGCCGCCCAGTGGATGGAGCGACCGTCGAGACGCGGCGGGGTCCCCGTCTTGAGACGAGCGAGCGGAAGTCCAAGGGCTCGCAGCTGGTGCGCGAGCTCAACCGCAGCACGTTCACCAACCCGGCCTCCGGCACAGCTCGTCATCCCGAAATGGAGCTTCCCGCCCAGGAACGTCCCAGTCGCCAGCACCACCGCAGAGCCGTTCAATTCGCGGCCATCGCTGAGTCTGAGGCCGGCGACCCGCCGCCCTTCGAGCTTCAGAGCGCTGGCTTCGCCCTCGATCAGCTCAAGGTTGGGCTGGGCGTCCAGCAGCGCCTGCACGGCCGATTTGAACCGGCGGCGATCCGCCTGCACCCGTGGTCCCTGCACGGCGGCGCCCTTGCTCGCGTTCAGCATCCGGTAGTGAATTGCTGCGTGATCGGCAGCGCGAGCGATCAGTCCATCGAAGGCATCCACCTCGCGCACCAGGTGGCCCTTGCCAAGACCACCAATGGCTGGGTTGCAGGACATGGCCCCAACCGTTTCACGAGCGAAGCTGACAAGCGCGACCGACGCGCCCATCCGCGCGGCCGCGGCGGCCGCTTCGCAACCGGCGTGGCCGCCGCCTACGACGATAACGTCGAACTGAAGCATGTCCGCGTCTTAACCGATTGTTGCTCGATTGTCACCGCTGCCCAGCCCTCACACGGCGCGGCGAAGACACGAGCGGTGTTCCACGTGGAACATCATTTTCCGATGCAGAAGCGACCGAACAGTGCGTCCAGCATGTCCTCGACACCCGCACGTCCAGTGATTGCGTCCAGCGCAGCGCGCGCCTGGCGCAACAGCTCCGCGGCGATGATGATGTCGTGCGCCGCTTTGGCTTCTCGGAGGTAGCCCGCGCACCGGCGAAGAAGCTCGCGCTGCCGACGGTTGGTCGCCACCTCGCCTCCCTGAGGAAGCAGCGCACGGCCCCTGTCGATCAGCATCGCGACCAACTCGTCAAGGCCTTCACCGGTCATGGCGGAGACCCGAAGATCGACATCCTCCTTCCGGGGACATCCTTGAAGGTCGGCCTTGGACTGGATGATGATTGAGCGCTTCCGATCGGGGCACTCCGCGGGCTCACCCAGCCAAAGGATGAGATCCGCCGCATCGAGGGCAGTCCGGGCGCGTTCGACGCCGATCGCTTCCACCTCATCCCCGGGATCCCTGAGGCCGGCTGTATCGATCAAGAGGAACGGCGTCCCGCCAATTGCCGTCGGCGCCTCCACCAGATCGCGAGTGGTCCCGGCTACAGCCGAGGTGATCGCCGCCTGCCGGCTAGACAAAATGTTGATGAGGCTGGACTTCCCTACATTTGGGGGACCGGCGATAACCACCCTGACGCCGTCCCGAAGACGCTCCGCCGACGGCCGGGCCAAAGTGGCGTCGATCTCGAGGATCAGCTTTTCCAGTGCCGGTGCGTTTGCCAGAGAAACGGCATCTTCGACATCACCTTCGTCGGAAAAATCGATCGCGGCCTCAAGCTGCGCCGCCAGCGAGAGAAGAGCCTCCTGCCACTGCTCGACGACCCGGCTCAGGCTTCCGCCGGCAAGTGCAAGCGCTGCGCGCCTTTGGGATTGGGTTTCCGCCATGAGAAGGTCTGCAAGACCCTCAGCTTCAGCGAGATCCATGCGGCCGTGCTCGAAGGCACGGCGGGTGAACTCCCCAGGCTGGGCCTCGCGCAGCCCCGGCAACGAACGAAGCGCCGACAGGACCGCCGCCACGACAGCACGGCCGCCGTGAAGCTGGAGTTCGACAACGTCCTCGCCGGTAGCACTGGCCGGGCCGGGGAAGCGAAGAACGAGAGCGTCGTCGAGGAGCTCACCCGTGGCCGGATCCCGCAGCGACGCGAGCGCCGCCCTTCGAGGGTCAGGGAGCCGACCAGATAATGCGATCAGCGCCGCATCCGCTTCGCGGCCACTGATTCGAATTATGGCGATGGCAGCGGGTGGGCTGCCCGAAGAGAGGGCGTAAATAGTGTCGGTCACTGATGATCTCGTGTGGCTTGAGGCACACCGCCAGCGGCCTTGGACACGTGCAGGCATATTGCCGAATAGGTGCAAGATTCAGGTGGTCGCGCGTGCGCTTGGCCTCACTTCTTGTGGCCTCCCATCTGGTCGAACATCGTCCGCCACATCGTCGAGGCGGCTTCGCTCATTGGCCCCCACGTCTTCATCATGTCGGTGAAATATTCCGGGCTCACCCCTTCCGTGACGGCTCTTTGCATACGCTCGATATAGACCTCGTGAACTGGTGTGAGATCCGGAAGTCCCATGAAGCGGCGCGCCTCCTCCGGCGTGCAATCGATATTGACCGT
>JALYNE010000111.1 GCA_030773375.1 Pseudomonadota bacterium | reverse complement strand
GCTTGGCGATCGACTCGCGCAGCTTCTCGAAATCGTTGGCGTCGACCGGAAACAGGCCGCAGAAAACCACCGGCTGGACTTCGCGAAAGCCCGCCAAAGCTTCGGCGGCGGGCCGGCGCGAGTCGGTGATGGTATCGCCGACGCGGGTCTCGGTGATGTCCTTGATCTGGGCGGTGATGAAGCCGACTTCGCCGGGCCCGAGTTCGGGAAGGTTCTCGATCTTGGGCCGGAAGGCGCCGACGCGGTCGACGAGGTGGGTGGTGCCGCCGGCCATGAACTTGACGTTCTGGCCCTTCTTGATCACCCCGTCGATGACCCGGACGAGGATGACGACGCCCAGATAAGGGTCGTACCAGCTGTCGACCAGCATGGCCCTGAGCGGCGCCTGCGCATCCCCCTTGGGCGGAGGGATTCGAGTGACGATCGCTTCCAGCACCTCGTCGATGCCGATGCCCGATTTGGCCGAAGTCAGCACCGCATCGTCGGCGGGAAGGCCGACAATGTCCTCGATCTCCCTTTTGACCTTTTCGGGCTCGGCCGCGGGAAGGTCGATCTTGTTGATGACAGGAACGATCTCGTGATCGTGCTCGATCGACTGGTAGACGTTGGCCAGCGTCTGCGCTTCGACGCCCTGCGCAGCGTCGACGACGAGCAGCGCGCCTTCGCAGGCGGCGAGGCTCCGCGAGACTTCATAGGCAAAGTCGACGTGGCCCGGCGTGTCCATGAGGTTGAGGACGTAGCTATTGCCATCCTTCGCCTGGTAATCGAGGCGCACGGTCTGCGCCTTGATGGTGATCCCCCGCTCTTTTTCGATATCCATGTTGTCGAGCACCTGGCTCGACATCTCACGCTCGGTAAGGCCGCCGGTCCGCTGGATCAGCCGGTCGGCGAGGGTCGATTTGCCATGGTCGATATGCGCAATGATCGAAAAGTTGCGGATTCTGGAAAGGTCGGTCACGTCGCTTTGCCAATGTGGGACTGGGCCAATGTGGGACTGGGCCAATGTGGGACTGGGCCAATGTCGGGGAACTGTGCCGCCGATAGCAGTGGATTTCCCGCTCGTCGATGGAGCGAAGCGTTCGCCCCGGCGAGCTGAAGCGTTAGACCCGCAAATTCAAGCGCCCGTCACGCACGGAGAGGTTTCGCCCCTGCCGTTGCTGCCCCACTTGCGAAAGCCCTTGGAATCGACGTGGAAGCGAAGCCCCGTATAGAAGCCAAGGCCGATGCCGTAGCCGCCGCCGCGCCACTGGTGGACGTTGCACAGGCTGCGGATCATTGCGCTCCGCGCGATGTCGCGGACGGGCGTCAGATCGAGCGCGAAGAAGTGCCGGTGCGCGCTCGCCTTGGCACCGCCCGAGCATTGGTTGAGAGCGCCGTTGCGGTAGCCGGAGAGCGCCTCGACGTCCCCGATCACCGGCTCGACATGGTTGCTAACGAAGCGGAGCGTCTCGGCGATGTGGTTCCATTCGGTGAAGGGCGCGACCTCGAAGCGAGGGCCGTTGCATTCGCGCCACATGCTGGCCGTCCGGACGAGCTGCCAGGTCGGTATCACTCCGTCCACCTTCTTCATGTCCAAAAAGGATTTGAAGCCGAGCACTTGCGCGCGCGCAGCAGGGCTCTTGGCGAGCCACGCCAGGTAATCGGCCTTTGATTGGCCTTCGGCGGGCGAGGAAGCAAGCGACGGAGACGCGAACAAAGCGGTCAGCGCGAGCGCTGCAATCCGGATTATTTGTTGCATATCAAATATATAGGGATCCCCCCGGTGGATTTCAAATGCATCGCCACGGTTGCACAGGTGATATTACGCTGACGATCGAGCAGCGTTCCACTACCATCAGGCGAGCACGGAGGAGGAGCGGAATGGTGAAACGCACGATCGCAATGCTAGCAGCGATGCTGGTTTCGGCCTGCGCACCCGTGGCCGAAGCAGGCGAGCAGCCCCAAGCAGCAGCGGCGGAGACCTTGCTGGTCGGCAACAAGGGTGAGAACAGTCTAAGCTTCATCGATCTTGCCTCGGGCCGGGAGCTGGCGCGCGCTCCGGCCGGCCGGATGCCGCACGAGATCGCCATCTCGCCCGACGGACGGCAGGCGGCGGTGGTCGCTTATGGCGAAGCGGCGATCGACATTTTCGACATCGCCACGCGCGCGCGGACCCGCCGCATCGACCTTTCGCCCAACCAGGCGCCGCACGGGCTGGTGTGGCTCGCCGACGGCCGCCTCGTCGCGACCACCGAGCGCAGCCGGAGCCTGACGATTGTCGACACACGCCGCAGCGATGCGGTGAGCGCGGTCGCAACCGATCAGGAAGGGACCCACATGGTCGCGATCGCCCCCGACCGGAGCCGCGCCTATACGGCCAACATCGCGGCAGGCACGGTGACAGTGATCGACCTCATCCGCGGGACGAAGCTACGCGACATCGCCGTCGGCGGACGGCCGGAAGGGATCGCGCTCGCCCGCGGCGGGCGAGAGCTCTGGGTCGGCGACCTCGATGGCGCGCGCGTTCAGGCGTTCGACACAGCGAGTTTCAGGCGCCTCGCCGAGGTCAAGGCCGGCCCCGTCCCGATCCGGGTGTTGACCAGTCCGGACGAACGGTGGGTGGTCACGTCGAATTTCGGGGCCGGCACCCTGACGGTGATCGATGCAGCCAGGCGTGACGTGGTTCGCGAGATTGTCGTCAGTGGTCAAAGGGAGGCAGCGCAGGTGACCATCCTCTTTTCGCCCGACGGCCGGCGTATCTATGCCGCGGAAACCGGCCGTGACGCCGTGGCTGAAGTGGATTTCGCGACCGGGCGCGTGCTGCGGCGTCTGCCTGCCGGCAAGAATGGCGATGGCCTCGCCATTGCATCGGCCCGCCGCTAAGCGCTTTTACGAAAGGCCGGCGATGCGGCGCAGCCCGGCTCTCGTCGAAAGAGGGACCAGTGATCGATGCTCGCGAGCAAGGGGGCCGAAGCCGCCCTGCTCGCCGAGCTCAGAAGCGAAGCGACATGCGCCCGTAGACGAACCGACCGTTGAAGCCGAACGGGGAGAAGCTCGAATAAGGCAGGAAATGAGCGACGGTGCCGAAGGCCCCGCCGGCCGGGAGCCGTGTGGGGTAGACATCGAAGAGATTGTTGGCGCCGAGTGCGAACTGGAAGGCCTCGGCTGCATTGAGGCGGAATTCGGCGTCCGATATCCAGCGCGGCTCGAGCGTGACGTCGGTCGCTTCGGTCGCACCCGTCGAGAGCACGGGGCCGTAGCGGTTGGTGCGGAAGGTGGCGCCGAACACGTCATAATCCCAGTCGAAGCCGAGATTGATCTTGTTGCGGGGTTGCCCCTGTTCGATCCGCAGCGATTCCTGGCGCCCGAACAGCGTCAGGCCCGGAAGGCTCGGCAAGACGGCGCGATCTGTGATCCTCGTCCGGTTGCGGTTGTAACCGGCCGTCAGCGTGAAGGCGCCGAGGCCGAATTCCGGAACGCGGTAGGTGCCAACGATGTCGAAGCCCCGAGTGCGTGTGTCGATGCCGTTGATGAAGAACCGCGCCGAGGTGATGTTGTTGAACCCGGCGCCCCGGAGCAGGCCCACGACCTGCGCGCCCTGCAAGTTCTCCGTGACGACGATTCGGTCGTCGATCGAGACCTGGTACCAGTCGGCAGTGACGTTGAGCCCGTTGCCGGGCGTGAAGGTGGCTCCGACGCTGTAGTTGACCGACTCCTCAGGCTCGAGATCCCTCGCGCCGAGGGCGCGTGCGACGGGGCTCGACACCGGGAACGTGCCGATCTCGACCAGCACCCCGTTGACGTTGTTGGTCGAGGTGGTCGCGTAAAATTGCTGGTGGAGCGAGGGCGCGCGGAACCCGGTCGACGCCGATCCGCGCAGCGCGAACCACTCGACCGGCTCGAGCCGGGCCGCGATCTTGCCGTTCAACGTGTCGCCGAAATCGGAAAAATCTTCATAACGGCCGGCGAGCTGGACCGTGAGGGCGTTGGTTATGTCGGCGTCGAGTTCCGCGTAGCCGGCATAGCTGTCGCGCTTGGCATCCACTTCGTTGGCAGGCCTGAAGCCGGGGAAGACCTGGGCGCCGGCGGGCGCGTTGAACGGAGACGCCGAGAAGGGGCCGGCGGCGTAGCTCTGCAGCTCGCCCGCGACGATGTCGAAATTCTCGTGCCGGTACTCAGCCCCGAGCGCCAGCGACAGCTCCTTCAGGAAGCCAATGGCGATCGGCCGCTGGACGTCGAAATTGGTGACGTTCTGGCCGAAGCGCAGCCCGCCCGCGTCGAAGGTCGTCTGGCTGGCGCTGCCGAACGAGGTGTTGAAGCTGTGCGTCACCCCGAAGTCGAAGCCGTTGTGGCCGTAAACGTGGCTGAGGTCCCAGTTCCAGCCGGCAAGCATTCCTCTGAGGCCCGCTGCGATGGAATAATCCTCGATGTCGCTGGTGATGAGCGGCAGGAAACCTTCCGGGTAGAAGGGCACGAACGTGGCGGTCGAGGCGGAGAAATTGCGGTTCCTGGGATCGATTGCCCGGCGATAGAAGCCGGCGCTCTCGCCCTGGCGACTGCTGTAGCTTCCGAAGCTGTAGAATTCGATGTCGGCGCCAAGTTCGGTGCCGGCGTTCAGGAAGAGGTTGAGATCGCGCGTTTCGGCATCGCCGTAGCGGTGATTGAGCCGGTTGAAGGTGAACTCGCGCGGATCGGAGCGGCCGCCGACCAATGGGAACTGGCGGCGCGGATCGTAGCCGGCCCGGTTGGTCGCCTCGCGATAGCGATATTCGCCGGTGAGGTTGAGAAAG
Organism: Pseudomonadota bacterium; assembly: GCA_030773375.1. Classification (GTDB taxonomy): domain Bacteria; phylum Pseudomonadota; class Alphaproteobacteria; order Sphingomonadales; family Sphingomonadaceae; genus Allosphingosinicella. Next base: position 4,307 of record JALYNE010000111.1, on the reverse strand, counting down.
CCCGTCCGGCCGATCTCGAACCCGTAGGTCGCCGCAGTCGTCACGGTGTCGCCGTCGCGCGCGCGCCGGTCCCGGCCGTTGTCGGTGAGCACGAAGTTGCCGTCGGGATCGATCACCGGCTCGCCGTTCGCCTGGCGCTGAACGCCGGTGACTTCCGGCACGTCCTCGAGCGCGCTGATGTAGCGGCCGTAGGTCACCTGCGCCCGTCCGCCGGGCCGGCGGCGGAGCTGGATGTTGATCACTCCCGCGATCGCGTCCGAGCCATATTGCGATGAGGCGCCGTCGCGCAGCACTTCGATCCGGTCGATCGCGAGCGGCGGGATCGTGTTGAGGTCCACTGCGGCCGAGCCGCGGCCGACCGAGCCGTTGATGTTGAGAAGCGCGCTCGGATGACGCCGCTTGCCGTTGACGAGCACCAGCGTCTGGTCGGGCGACAGGCCGCGAAGCGTGGCGGGGCGCAGCACGTCGGTGCCGTCGGTGATCGACGGCTGAGGGAAGTTGAACGACGGGACCAACTGATTGAGGATGCGATTGACCTCGGTATAGCCGGTCTCGGTCAGCGCTTCGTTCGAGATGACGTCGATCGGAACGGGGCTTTCGGCCAATGTCCGGTCGGTGCGCCGAGTGCCGGTGACGATGATCGCGTCGCCCTGCGCGATCTGCTCCTGGGTCGTCTCGGCGGGCTCTCCCGGCGGATCCTGATTCTGCGCCCAGGCTGGCACTCCGGCCAGCGCGAGCGAAGACAGCGTCGACAGAAGAGCGGCGCGCGAAACATAGTTCATTCGGATTCCCCCACATCGGCAGCAGCCCCCGCTGCCGCCGTCGGAGACTAAGCCGCTTTTCGGAAGTTGAAACCGGTTAATGAAGCACGACGTGCATTCATGCCTCACTGTGCTCGGCGTGCAACGGCCGGTGAAATCGCTTGTCGCCCCGCGCTCGGCGGTTAAGTTCGGGCCATGACCAGGCCCATCGTCGTCGACCTTCCCCACAAGCTCGGCGCAGCCGAAGCGAAGCGCCGGATCGCGGGCGGCATCGGTCGCCTCAAAGACCATATCCCAGGCGGCGCCGCTCAGGTGGAGTCCGGCTGGGAGGGCGACCGGATGAACCTCCGGGTGCAGGCGATGGGGCAGGAGGTGGCCGGCCATCTCGACGTCCGAGAGACGGTGGTTCACGTCGAGCTGACGCTGCCTGCCTTTCTGGCGCTGTTCGCGGGTCAGGTGGAGGGGCTGCTCCGCAGCAGGGGCGCCGAGATGCTCGAGGACAGGTCGGGCAGGAAGGGCGGTTAGCCCTTCCGCCTGTCCATCGCCGGCGGCTGCGCGCTTCTCACCACCGACTGAAGCGGACAGCGCTCGCCCTCGACGATCAGCGTGCTGAAGCGGTCGAGCGTTGGGGAGCCGCGCGTATCGACGCCGATCGAAAGCGCCCATGGCAGGTTGATGCATGGGCCCAGCGTCGTCGCCCGGTACCACCGCCGGCCGGGCCCACGGATGTAGATGGTGTCGCGGCCTACGGCCTGGAACGTCCTCAGCGGGCTCAAGTGCAGGAACGCAATCCGCGCCTCCTCCGGGCCGGCTGGGGCAGGCGGAGCGGGAGCGGCACATCCTCCGACAGCGATAGCGGCGGCGAGAGCTGCTCGGAGTTTCGTGATCATCGGGCCCTTGTAGCCAATCCGCGGTGAACCGGGGCTGACCGGGTGCCGCTTGCCTCGGCGCGCGGCGGCGCTAGCATCGCCGCCGAACAGGGAGGCTGGCGATGCGGCATGTGGCGATTATCGGATCCGGGCCCGCCGGCTACTACAGCGCCGAGGCGCTTCAGAAGAATTTCGGCGAGGAGGTGCGGATCGACATCATCGACCGCCTGCCCGTCCCCTACGGCCTCATCCGCTCCGGAGTGGCGCCCGATCACCAGTCGATCAAGGCCGTCTCGCGCCGCTACGAGAAGGTCCATTTGTCGCCGAACGTCCGCTTCGTCGGCAATGTCCTCGTTGGCCGCGACGTTTCGGTCGCCGAGCTTCAGGGGCTCTACGACGCGGTCGTCCTCGCAACCGGAGCGCCGCAGGACCGGCCGCTCGACATCCCCGGCAGCGATCTTCCGGGCGTGTTCGGCTCCGCGGCTTTTGTCGGCTGGTATAATGGACATCCGGATTTTGCCGATCTTGATCCGCCGCTGGACGTCGAGGCGGCGGCAATCATCGGCAACGGCAATGTTGCGCTCGATGTGGCGCGCATCCTTTCCAAGACTTCGGAGGAATTTGCAGGCTCGGACATCGTCGGCCACGCTTTCGAGGCGCTGGCCGCCTCCGCCATTCGAAGCATCCACATCCTCGGCCGCCGCGGGCCGCACCAGATTGCGATGACCCCAAAGGAGCTGGGCGAGCTCGGTCATTTGGCGGAAGCCGCGCCCGAGGTCGATCCCGCGGACCTCCCTTCTGAGAGCGAGGATGCCGCGCTCGAGCCCGGGCTCCGCAAGTCCGTTGCCCACCTTCGCGATTTCGCCGCCGCCCCCACGCCCAAGCGCAAGCGGATCGAGTTCGACTTCTACGCGGTTCCGGCGGCGATCGAGGGCGAAGGCAAAGTGGAGCGACTGATCGTCGAGCGCACCCGCCTCAGCCAGGACTTGCGCGCGGTCGGGACCGGCGAAACCTACACGATCCCGTGCGGGCTCATCGTCAGCTGCATCGGATACAGGACGCCGCCGGTCGAGGGCGTTCCCTATGACGAAAGCCGAGGCCGCTTCGCCAACCGGGACGGTGTTATCGGCGACGGTCTCTACTGCGTCGGCTGGGCGCGGAGAGGCCCGAGCGGCACGATCGGGACCAACCGTCCGGATGGGTTCGAAGTCGCCGACAAGATCGCAGCCGCACTTGGGCAGGGAGGCAGCGCCAAAGCAGGCGCCGCCGGGCTGGACGCGATCCTGCAGAGCCGAGGCGTCGACGCAGTCGCCTTTTGCGACTGGCAAAGGATCGAAGCCGCAGAAGCGGCCCGCGCCCGGCCAGGCAGCCCCCGCGAAAAGTTCATTCGGCTCGACCAAATGCTGGGCGTCTGCCGGGCTTAGCCGGGCGGTGCGCGAGCGAGCCCCTTCGCGCCGCCTCCGAGCGAGCAGTGCGGGGCGAGCAGTGCGGGGGCGAGCCACCACGCAGAACCAACCGCTTGCGCTCCCGAATGCGCCTCCTTATAGGCCGCCACCATGAGCAGGTGAGCAGTGACCCCGCACTGCTCAGCCATGTCCCTGGACATGGCAACCGGCTCATTCCCGGTCGGCTCTTAGGAGCCGGACGCACCGGTCGGGGAGTAGCTCAGCCTGGTAGAGCACTGTCTTCGGGAGGCAGGGGCCGGAGGTTCGAATCCTCTCTCCCCGACCATTTTATCGCAAAAGCGACGGAAATCCGCCTTATCTGGTGGTTCCTGAATGGGTTTCGGTCCCACGACCGTAGCACATGACAGGGACACACCGGGAAGGTGTCGACATGTCCCGCATCCCTTACGTCACCCGTACCGACGGCCGTTATCGTTACCGGCGCCGTGTTCATTTCCGTAATCTTATCTCCCGTCGGCTTTGTCAGACCAAATGCACCGGCTGGTAATGAGGAGCGGGTAGGGGGCTTTCATGCCTCGTTCTCACAAGCCTCCCAGCCCTTTTCGCTACTTCAACTCATCGCCTGAGGTGATCCGCCTGGTGGTGATGATGTACGTCCGCTTCCCGCTTTCGCTGAGGAATGTCGAAGACCTGCTGGCGGAGCGAGGGATTGACCTCTGCCATGAGACGGTGCGGCACTGGTGGAACAGGTTCGGGCCGCTATTCGCTGGTGAGATCCGGAGGAAGCGAGCCTGCTACATGCGAGGCTTCCGCCAGTGGCGCTGGCACCTGGACGAGATGTACGTGAAGATTAACGGCGAGATGCATTACCTGTGGCGGGCGGTCGATCATGAAGGCGAAGTGCTGGAATCGTTCGCCACTAGGAAGCGACAAGGCAGCCGCGCTAGTTTTCATGAAGAAGGCAATGAAGCGCTACGGCAAGCCCGACCGGATCGTCACCGACGGCCTTCGCTCCTACTCGGCTGCCATGGCGGAGCTCGGCAACCCGAAGAAGCAGGAGGTGGGGCGGTGGGAGAACAACCGCGCCGAGAACTCGCACCTGCCGTTCCGACGACGAGAGCGAGCCATGCAGCGCTTCCGCCGAATGAAGACGCTGCAGAAGTTCAGCTCAGTGCACGCCCAGGTCCACAACCACTTTACTCAGGAACGCAACCTCGTCGATCGCCAGACCTACAAAGCACGCCGCTCGGCCGCACTGGCCGCGTGGCGGT
>JALYNE010000110.1 GCA_030773375.1 Pseudomonadota bacterium | reverse complement strand
GTGATCCTCGCAATCGCGGTGCTCCTGTCGTCGAACCGCCGCGCGATCAGGCTGCGGGTCGTCGCGGCCGCGTTCGCGCTCCAGGCCGGGATTGCAGTGCTGGTATTGTACACGCCGTGGGGCATCCGGATGATCCAGGCGATGGCGCAGGGCGTTTCGAACCTCCTCGGCTATGCCAATGCCGGCACGAGCTTCCTGTTCGGCAAGCTCGCTGGCGATCCGCTCGGGCAAAATTTCGCCATCCAGGCGCTTCCCGTCATCATCTTCTTCGCGGCCGTGGTGGCGATCCTCTACCACCTGGGAATCATGCAGCGCGTGGTCCGCTGGGTGGGCGGCGCGATCGGGTGGGTGACCGGTATCTCCCGCGTGGAGTCGCTTTGCGGGGCGGCCAACATCTTCGTCGGCCAGAGCGAATCCCCGCTCGTCATCCGGCCCTATCTCGCCGCCCTCAGTCCCTCGCAATTGTTTACCGTGATGACGGTCGGGATGGCGGGCGTCGCCGGGACCATCCTTGCCGCTTATGCCGCCTTGCTCGGCCCGCAGTCGCTCCCCTTCCTGCTTGCCGCAGCCTTCATGTCGGCGCCGGGCGGCATCCTCATGGCGAAGATCATGATGCCGGACGAGCCCAAGCGCGAGGAGGAGCTGCCGCTCGAAGCGGCGCGGCACGAAGACAAGGTCGAGCTTGCCGAAACGTTCGAAGAGGGCGAGCGGCCGGCCAACGTCATCATGGCGGCCGCCCAGGGGGCGCAGACCGGCGTCAGGCTCGCCGTGGCGGTCGGCGCGATGGTGCTTGCCTTCGTGGCGCTGGTCGCGCTTGCCAACGGGCTGCTCTCGGGAATGGGCGCCTGGTTCGGGATCGAGAACCTCACCTTCCAGCGGATCGTCGGCTGGGCGTTCGCGCCGATCATGTATCTGATCGGCGTCCCCTGGAACGAAGCCGGCATCGCCGGCGGGCTGTTCGGGACGAAGCTGGTCTTGAACGAATTCGTCGCCTTCATCGATCTCGGCGCGATGCAGCCCGGGCAGCTCAGCCCGCGCAGCCGCGCGATCGTCACCTTCGCGCTGTGCGGCTTTGCCAATTTCAGCTCGATTGCGATCCAGATGGCGGTGACGGGCGGGCTTGCGCCGAGCCAGCGGCCGATGATCGCCAGGCTCGGCATCAAGGCGCTTATCGCGGGCTCGCTCGCCAACCTGATGAGCGCAGCGCTCGCGGGCTTGCTGCTCCAGCCCTGAGGCGGCGTTGGCTTTGAACCGGCTCCAAGCTATGTCAGCATTATGAGCACCCTCGCCTCCCGGCCGCTTGCCTCCGTCTCGCTCGCTGCCTCCCGCGGCGATCCCGAAGCTTTTGCCCGGGAGCTCGGCGACTCGTTCGAACGCTACGGCTTTGCCATCATCGCCGACCATGGCATCCCGTCCGATCTCATCGCCCGCGCCGAGGAGAAAGCGCGCGCCTTTTTCGCGCTGCCGGAGGAGGTGAAGCGCGGCTATCACATCGCCGGCGGCGGCGGCGCCCGCGGCTACACGCCGTTCGGCATCGAGACGGCAAAGGGCGCGACCCAGCACGACCTGAAGGAGTTCTGGCACGTGGGCCGCGAGCTTCCCGCGGGCCACCGCTTCAACGAGGTGATGGCGCCAAACGTCTGGCCGAAAGAGGTACCCGGTTTTCGCGAGACCTTTCTCCAACTGTTCGCCGCCTTCGACACTGCCGGCCTCAGGATCCTGGAGGCGATCGCGCGCCATCTCGGCCTCGCGCCGGACTTTTTCGAGCATACGGTCGAAGACGGCAATTCGGTGCTGCGCCTGCTCCACTACCCGCCGGTCGCCGCCGACGCACCGGGGGTGCGTGCCGGCGCCCACGAGGACATCAACACGATCACTTTGCTGCTCGGTGCGGAAGAGGCGGGACTCCAGCTCCTCGATCGCGACGGCCAATGGCTGCCGGTCTCGCCTCGCGAAGGCGAGCTCGTCGTCAATATCGGCGACATGCTGCAGCGCCTCACCAACAATGTCTTGAGGTCGACGTCGCATCGGGTCGTGAACCCGCCGCCCGAGCGGCGCGGGCGCTCGCGCTACTCGATGCCTTTCTTCCTCCACTTCCGGCCGGACTTCCTCATCGAGACCTTGCCCAGCTGCATCTCCGAGGATCGGCCGAACCTTTACCCGGAGCCGATCACCGCACACGACTTCCTGCTGGAGCGCTTGCGCGAGATCAAACTGGTCTGATGTCCTTTCAAAGGAAAGGTCACGCCGAGTCCCGCAAGTTCGCGGGCCCGAACCCAGCCGGCAGAAGCTCGGAGATCATTTGAACCGAAAGCGCGCGCCCGTCGCCGCTCGCGGAAATCACCTCCAGGTCCCTCCCCGACACGTGCGCCGCCTCGAGGATCGACTGTCGGCAGCCGCCGCAAGGCGTCACGGCGGCTCCGCCAGCAAGCTCTCCATCTGCCCCGACATGGCCGCCTGCGACCGCGATCCGCTTTATCCTGTCGAGCCCGAACGCCTGCTTCGCCGCGGTGAGCGCCGCGATCTCCGCGCATACGCCGAGCCTGTAGCATGCATTTTCCATGTTCGATCCGACGGCGATCTCCCCGTCGACCGATTCGATCGCGCAACCGACGCTGAAGCGGGAATAAGGAGCGTAGGCGGCAAGCGCCGCTTGGCATGCGCGCTCAATCAGCGGATCGGCTGGCGAGGATGAGGTTGGTTCAATCATGGTGCGAAGTCCATAAGCCTCGCGCTGCGAATGCACAGCGCCCCGAGCTTGGCTTTTTGGTTCACCGGAACGGCGGCTCGTCGAAGCTCCGGAGCTTGCGCGAATGGAGCTTGCCCCCTTCCCGCTTCAATCTCCGCAGGGTTTCGATGCCGATCCTGAGATGCTGGCTTATCGCCCGCTCGTAAAAAGCATTGGCCTGCCCCGCGAGCTTGATCTCGCCGTGGAGCGGCTTGTCCGAAACGCACAATAGCGTCCCGTAGGGTACCCGGAAGCGATAGCCCTGCGCGGCCACGGTTGCCGATTCCATGTCGATCGCCACCGCTCGGGACTGGTTGAAGCGCCGCGCTGATGAAGTGTAGCGCAGCTCCCAGTTGCGGTCGTCCGTGGTCACCACCGTTCCGGTTCGCAGCCGCTGCTTCAGCTCCTGCGGGGCTTCACCCGTCACCTCCGCTGCCGCGTCGAACAAGGCCTGCTGGATTTCGGCGATCGGCGGGATCGGGATCTCGATCGGCAAGACATCGTCGAGCACGTGATCGTCGCGCAGATAGGCATGGGCGAGAACATAGTCGCCAATCGTCTGGCTTGGCCTCAGGCCCCCGCAATGGCCGATCATCAGCCAGGCCTCGGGGCGGAGCACCGCCAAGTGATCGCAGATCGTCTTGGCGTTCGATGGCCCGACGCCGATGTTGACGAGCGTGATGCCTTCACCATTGGCCGCAATCAGATGATATGCGGGCATCTGGTACTTGCGCCAGCTTCCCTCGCGAACTTGGCCTTCGGCATCGGCGGTCTCCCGCGTCACGTATAGGCCGCCGGGTGCGGACAAGGCCTGGTAAGGGCTGTCGTCCCGCTGCAATTCGCCCACAGCCCAGCGCACGAACTCGTCCACGTATCGAACGTAGTTGGTGAATAGAAGGTAGCGCTGGGTGTGCTCGGAAGGCGTCCCCGTATAGTGCCGCAGCCGCCCCAAACTGAAATCGACTCGCGGACCGTCGAACAGGGCCAGTGGCCGGTCCGGCCGCAGGCTGTGGTTCCAGGCGCCGTCGGCGATCTCGTCGCCGATATTGGCAAGCTCCGTCGTGGGGAACCACCGCCCAAGCTCCGCCGCATGCACATCGTCGAGGCGAAGGTCGTCCGTGCCGTCGAGCACGTAAGGGTAAGGGATCTCGCTTGCGGAACGGCCGACCGAAACTTCAACATGATAATCGCGGACCAGATATTCGAGCTGCTCGATGAGGTAATCGCGAAAGAGCCGCGGCCGGGCGACGCTGATCGAATAGCGCCCTGGCTGGTTGAGGCGCCCGAATGCGCGGGCCGGGAACTTGGCCGGATGGTCGTAACGATAGTCGATCCGAAGTTCGGGGTAGGCGAACAGGCCGCCGCTGCGCGCCTCGGTGGGGCGCTCCCCTCGCGTCAGATAGCGTGCAAGGCCGCTCCTGAGGCTCCGGACAGATTCGTCGAACATCTCGGAAAGCCGGTCGACCAACCCCGGAATTTCTTCCATCTGCGTCATTCGACCGACAATCCTCCTGCCGCGGCTTCACGTCCCTCGTCCTTGCCCCTGCTCCGCATTCCCGGCGCATATGTCAAATGAAGCCGCTTCGATCTGGATTGCCGCGGCGGAGCGTCCCGCCGGAGGGGGCCTGACCGGCGCCACCGCCTTTGGATCAGGAGCGGCAGTGGTCAGGGCTCCTCGGCTGCGATGGCGGCCAAGCCCAAAAGGCGGGGCATCGAGCTTCCCCCATGCAAAAAAGAGGCTGCAAAAGACGGGTTTCGCGCCCTTTGCAGATCGGGTTGCCGCGCTGCTCGATGGCGCGCTCGGTAAGCGGTTGAAGTGGATCACCGAGGTTGGCATCATCTAAGCCCTTACAGAGCCGATGACGTGACACTCAGGGAAGTAGAAGCCTTATTCCACGACTACGCCGCCGCGTTCAGCAGCGGCGATGTGGACCGCGTGTGCAGTCATTGGAACTACCCCGCTTTCTTCGCAGCACGAGCCAAGCGAGCGGCGTTATCCGAGGACGAGTTTCGGAAGAACACTGCTGCGCTAAGCGACTTCTACCGTAACCAGGGTGTCGTAAGCGCCACCAAGGCCGTCTTACGAGTGGACGAGCAGTTCACAGGACTCGCGTTCGTGCGAACGGCAGACAAGCTCACTGACAGCAATGGTGAAATCGTCGCCGAATGGGAGCATGGCTATCTCGTGAGCGAGACTTCTGAGGGCTTGAGGGTTGTTGCTGCGATGCCCGATGAAGAACTTGATGCTTGGCAGCGCAGGGGAACTCCGCTCGGAAGCTGGTGAGCCGTCAGCCTTCGTTTCGTATATAGACCTGAAAAAAAGGGGCTGCAAAGAACGGGTTTCCCGCTCTTTGCAGCCAATCCTCGGAGCGTGTCGCCGTTACTCGGCGGCCTCGGTCCAAACCGCAGCGGAAACCGGCTTGCCGGAGGCCTTCCGCTTGGCGTCGATGCGGCGGAATGTGGCGAGCGCCTGGCCTACGATCTGGTCCATATTGTAGTAACGGTAGGTGGCGAGCCGCCCGACGAAGGTGACATTCGGCGTCGCATCCGCCAGCGCTTCGTATTTCTTGAACAGCTCCTGATTTTCCGGCCGCGGGATCGGGTAATAAGGGTCCCCTTCAGCGCTCGGATATTCGTAGGTGATGCTGGTCTTCGGATGGGCCTGGCCCGTCAGGTGCTTGTACTCCGTGATCCGGGTATAAGGCACGTCGGGGCTTGGGTAATTGACCACCGCGACCGGCTGCAGCCACTCCTGCTCGAGCGTCTTATGCTCGAAGCGGAGGCTTCGGTAAGGGAGCTTGCCGAATCGGAAACCGAAATACTCGTCGATCGGCCCCGTGAAGATGAGGTGACCGGCATCGATCTCGTCCACCACGTCCTTGTAGTCGGTGCTCAGCAGAACATCGATGTTCGGGTGGTCGAGCATTGCATTGAACATGGCCGTGTAGCCGTCGGCCGGCATGATCTGGTGCTTGTCCCCGAAATAGCGGTCGTCCGTGTTGGTTCGTGTCGGGATGCGCGATGTCACCAGCTTGTCGAGCTGGCTCGGATCGAGACCCCATTGCTTGCGTGTATAGCCCTGGAAGAAGAGCTCGTAGAGTTCGCGCCCGACCGCGGAGATCACCACGTCCTCGGAGGTCCGGATGGTCTCGACCGGTTCCGCACGGGAGGCCAGATAGGCGGCCGCTTCTTCGTCGGTCTGGAGGTTTAGGCCGAACAGCTGATTGAGCGTCGTCCGGTTGATCGGGATCGGTACCAGCTGGCCCCGCACCTCCGCGAGCACGCGGTGCTCGTACGGCCGCCAGCGGGTGAACTGCGAGAGGTAGTCGACGATCTCATCGCTGTTGGCGTGGAAGATGTGCGGCCCATATTGATGGATGAGGACCCCCGCCTTGTCGTGATGATCATAGGCATTGCCGGCGATGTGCGGACGCTTGTCGATAACGAGCACGCGCGCATCGTGCTGACTTGCAAGGCGCTCGGCCAGGACGGAGCCGGCAAAGCCGGCGCCGACGACCAGATAATCGTACTTCTTCTTGCCGGCCGAAGTGATGAGCCGCGGCCCCGTCACCTTCGCGTCCGCCTCGGTGATCGCCTCGCGAACGAGGCCGGCCATCCGTGCATAAGTTGTGTCCCAGCTGATGTTGGCGAGCTTCGCATCGACATCCTGCAGCCATTCGCCCGATCCCTGCGCCAGCGCAAGCGCCTGTTCGCAGGCTTGGGTGAATGCGGCTTCGCGATCGGCAATGAACACCGCCTGGAGATCGCCATAATGACGAATGACGTCGGCGATCGGCGTCGAGACGACGGGGCGGCCACCGGCGAGATATTCCGGAGTCTTGGTGGGCGAGATGAACTTCGTCGATTCGTTGATCGCGAACGGCATCAGAGCGACGTCCCACCCGCCGAGATAGACTGGAAGTTCCTCATATTTCTTGCCGCCGAGATAATGGATGTTCGGCCGCTGCGGCAGATCGGCATGATCGATCTTCAAGACCGGCCCGACCATTACGATCGACCATTCGGGATGCGCATCGGCGATCGTTGCGAGCAGCTCCAGGTCGATGCGTTCGTCGATCACGCCGTAGAAGCCGAAGCGCGGCCGCGGGATCGAGGCCTGGTCGTCCGGCGCCGCACCCATCGCGCGGGCCTGCGCGAAATGCGCGCGATCGACGCTCGACGGGAACGGGTGGACGTTGGGGTGACGGTCCTTCTTCGCCTCGTAAAGGCTGTAGCCGCCGGTGAAGACGAGGTCGGCCGCGCCAAGCAGTTCGCGCTCGAGATCGAGCAATTGCGGTGGGGCGAAGCGGAAATTGGCCAGTTCGTCCATGCAATCGTAGACGGTGCAGCCTGCCTCGATGTGCCGCGAAAAAGGCAGCATCATCGGCGTGTAATACCACCGAATGGCGGGCTGCTCGTACTCAGCGAGGAACTCGTCCAAGAGGGCCTGCAGCGCAGCCTCGCGCGCGGCCTCGTCCATATCTTCGGGAAGCGATGGGGTCACCACCGTCACGCCCGTCTCCGCGCACGTGCGGACGCCCAGCGCCGGCTCGCATCCAGCCACCGCCGCTTCGGGCTCCTCCCAATAAATAACGGGCCGCTCCTTGACGAAGCGGCTCATCAGGTGCTGCGGTCTTTGGAAAACGAAATTCCACCGGAGGTGGGAGAAGCAGATCAACGCCTGATCATTCCCAGGCGGAGCCGCATGCTTATCGGGCCCCAACGACGAGGCGGAGGAGAATGTGATCAATGGAAGCCTCTGAGCTAGAAAGAACTTCCTGAACAACGGTTAAGGCGCGTCACGAGTTCCCAAGCTTCTTCTTCTACCCTCCTGATCTAGATTAGCGCAGCGTTTAACTCATTGTATTTCCTTGTGTTCCTGTTGCTGCAGCGCGTCAAAATGGGTCATTTCCACGGCAAAGCCTAATGGTCGAAGGCGCGCCTCAGCTCCTCCCGCCAAGGACCAGCCACTCCGTCGGAGGGCGCGCGCCAGTCGCCGCGCGGGCTGAGGCTGCCGCCGCCCGAAACTTTAGGCGCGTTGGGCAGCGCCGATCGCTTGAACTGGCTGATCTGGAAAAAGCGCCAAAGAAATTCGTCGAGCCATTTACGAACGGTTGGAAGATCATATTGCCGCTTCAGGTGCTGCGGAAAATCAAACGGCCAAAGCCCCTTGTTGAGGTCCTGCCAAGCTTGCCAGGCGAGGAACGCCACCTTCGACGGTGGCTGGCCGGCGCGAAGGACATGGAAAAGAAAAAAATCGTGGAGCTCGTATGGCCCGATCCGGTCTTCGGTGCTCTGCATCCCCTCCTCGTCGGCAGGCACCAGCTCCGGCGAAATCTTGGTGTCGAGAATGGCGGTCAGGACCTTGTTCGTCTCGGCGTCGAACTGGTTCGTCTTCACCGCCCAGCGAATGAGATATTGGATGAGCGTCTTCGGCACGCCGGCATTGACCCCGTAATGGGACATCTGGTCGCCAACGCCGTAGGTGGACCAGCCCAGGGCAAGTTCCGAAAGGTCGCCCGTACCCACGACAAAGCCCCCCCGCTGGTTGGCGAGACGGAAAAGATAATCGGTGCGAAGGCCGGCCTGCACATTCTCGAAGGTGACGTCGTAGACCGGTTCGCCGCGCGCAAAGGGGTGCCCGATGTCTCCAAGCATCTGCCGGGCGGCCGGCTTGATGTCGATTTCCTCGCCGACAACCCCCACCGCCTTCATCAAAGCCCAGGCGTTCGTCTTGGTGGTGTCGCCGGTCGCGAAGCCTGGCATGGTAAAGCCAAGGATCGTTGTCCTGGGGATCCCCAGATAATCGCACGTCTTGGCGGCCACGATCAGCGCATGAGTAGAATCCAGCCCGCCCGACACGCCGATAACGAGATGCTTTCCGCTGGTTGCGGTGAACCGTTTGGCGAGGCCCTGCACCTGGATGTTGAAAGCCTCGTAACAATCCTGGTCGAGCTGTTCGGCGCGGTTCGGCACGTATGGGAAGCGGCGGAGCTTCCGCTCAAAGCCGATATCTTCAAGACTCGGAACGTGCTCGAAGTGGATCCGGCGCGCGCGCTTTTCAGGATGGCCGGCGGCGATTGCATTGTCGTTGAAGGTCCCCATGCGCATCCGCTCGAGCCGGAGCCGCTGCACGTCGATGTCGGCCACGGCCAGTTCGGGGTCGCGCGCGAAGCGGCTCGATTCCGCAAGCAGCTCGCCGAATTCGTAGATCGACCCCTGCCCGTCCCATGCGAGGTCGGTCGTGCTTTCACCCGGCCCAGAGGCGGCGTAGACATAAGCGGCACAGCAGCGCGAGGATTGCGAGGCGCAAAGAAGCTTGCGTTCATCCGCCTTGCCGATCGTGATGTTCGAGGCGGAAAGGTTGCAAAGGATCAGCGCGCCGGAAAGAGCGCCCACCGTCGATGGTGGTTGCGGCGCCCAGTAATCTTCACAAATTTCGACGTGGAAGATGAAGTC
>JALYNE010000109.1 GCA_030773375.1 Pseudomonadota bacterium | reverse complement strand
GCATGAGTGGCTGCTCCGGGACGGGCTCCGGTTACGCCTACGCCCGCCCTCCACAGCCACTCATGAGCAAGCGATCGGACAAATCATGTGTCAACTAATCGGACATCTTCATTAGCTCTCGACACGGCCGCACGCGGGCAATTCAGGCCCGGCGGAACCTTTTGGTGACGGGGCGAGCGGCCCCACCTTTGATCCATTATTGGCGCGGTGTCTCGCGGATGGCGGCGATCACCGCATCGGGCGCCGTGTGGTGGACCATGTGCCCGCTGCCCTCCAGCTGCACATACCGACTCTGCGGAAGCGCCTGGTGGAAAAGCTGCGGCTGGGAAGCGTCGACGATGGCGTCGCCTTCGCCGGCGATGATCGTCACGGGTAGGCTCAACTCGCCGTAACGGGAAGCGAGCGCGGCTGCGGCGGGGATCATCATCCCCTGTTCGGCCGCTTCGGCGCGAATCTGCGAGGGGCGAAGCGCCATCTCCATCGGGAATTCGCGAGTCCAACGCTCGGGGACCGGCGCCGGGCTGAATATCTTGGCGTTGATCCGTGGAGCCAAGGCCGATCCCAAGAGCGGCGAAATGGTGTGCCGCATCACATCCCCGATCCCGGGCACGGCCGGCGGGGCGACCAGGAGCACGTCACCTCGAACGGAAGGATAATAATAGCCGCCAATGAGAACGATTCCGGAAACGGCTTTGGGTTGGTGGATCGCCAGAGCCAGCGCAACGATTGCGCCAAAGCTGTGACCGACGACCAGCGGCTTTTCAAGGCCCAGTTCTGCAAACGCTTCAGCGAGCAATCCGGCTTGCGCAGTCGGCGTCCATATTCGCGAGCGCGGGCGTTCGCTATGGCCGAAGCCGGGGCGGTCGAACGCCACGACCCGGTTGGTCTTGGCAAGCTCATCAAGAAGGCCCGAGACGATCCAGTCCTCGATCATGGTGCCGATGCCGTGCAGCAGCACCAGCGGCTCGCCCTTGCCTCGCTCGACATAATGAAGACGGGTGCCACCGACACTGAGGAAGGCCCCGAGCGGCGGGTTGTTTCGCTCGGCTCGCTTGGCGCGGCTTCGATTGAACAAAGCGGTTGCGGCAAGCGCTGCTCCCGCGGCGGCGCCTGCAGTTCCCCACTTCCACAGGGGCGCGGCCCCCTTGTTGGATGTCGTTGCGCGCTGCTTTGCCTTCGAAGGCGCTTTGGCCTCGTTCATGATATTGTCCTGCATTTGGAGCATGCGAGCCGTCCGGCCGCGGGTCGGCAGTGAACGTTGTGCAGTGCAATAGGTTTCCTCGCCCGTTCAAGAACGCCTGGCCATCGAGCCCTGCAGCTCGCCGACCTGCTGCACGAGCTTCCGGCAACCGTTCAAATGATCTAACCGGCCGCCATGGCTATCGCCGGCAGTTACGACGCGATCATCCTCGGCGCCGGCGGCGCCGGCCTGATGTGCGCGGCGATCGCGGGACAAAGGGGCCGGCGGGTGCTGCTCGTCGATCATGCCGACGCCCCTGGCAAGAAGATCCTGATTTCGGGCGGCGGCCGGTGCAACTTCACCAACCTCCACGCGGGGCCTGACCGCTACCTTTCAGCCAACCCGCACTTCGCCAAATCGGCGCTGGGGCGATACCGGCCCGAAGACTTCATCGCTCTGGTCGACGGGCACAAAATCGCCTGGCATGAAAAAACCCTGGGGCAGCTTTTCTGCGATGGCCCGGCAAGGCAAATCGTCTCGATGCTGCTCGCGGAGTGCGAAAAGGGCGGCGTCGAGTTGAGGCTGGGGCAGAGGCTCGGCGACATCAGCCATTCCGACGGCCATTATCGGGTTCCTGTTGGCACCGGGACGGCAGCAGCGCCTGCGCTGATCATCGCAACCGGCGGCCCTTCAATCCCGAAGATGGGCGCAACAGGCTTCGCCTACGATCTCGCCCGCCGCTTCGGCTTGAAGGTGGTGGAGCCTCGGCCCGCGCTGGTGCCGCTGACGCTTGGTGGGGAGGAGACGCTGTTCCGCTCGCTGTCCGGTGTCGCCACCGAGGTAATCGCGCGCTGCGGGAAGACCGAATTCCGGGAGGCCGCGCTCTTCACGCATCGCGGTCTCTCGGGGCCTGCCATTCTCCAGATTTCTTCTTACTGGCGGCATGGCCAGCAGATCGGGATCGACTTCCTGCCCACGAGAGGGCCCGGCTGGCTCGTGGAAGGCAAACGGGCGAAACCGCGCTCCACGCTCCGCTCAATGCTCGGGAGCGCAATTCCCGACCGCCTCGCCGAAACCTTGGCGGAGCGGATCGGGCTTTCGGGCGAACTCGCAAACCTTCCCGATCGCAAGCTCAGCGAGACGGAGGCGAGGCTCGCCGATTGGCCGTTCAGTCCTTCAGGAACCGAGGGCTTCGCCAAAGCGGAAGTGACCGCCGGCGGGATCAGCACGGACGGACTTTCCTCGCGCACCATGGAAGCGAAGAAAGTCGCTGGGCTCTATGCAATCGGCGAAGCGGTGGACGTGACCGGCTGGCTCGGCGGCTACAATTTCCAATGGGCTTGGGCGAGCGGCTGGGCGGCGGGACAGGTTCTCTAAAGAACGCACGTCAAGGGGACTCTGGTTGGAACCCTGCCGCAGCCCTTGCTCCTGGGGCCGGGCCACCCATCTGATGGCGATGCCATTCAGTTCCTTGCCCCCGCTTCTTTCGGAAGCGCTCTCCGCGCGTGGCTATGCCGCTCCTACACCTGTTCAAGCTGCCGTTCTCGAGGCCGAGCCCAATCGCGACTTTATCGTGTCCGCGCAAACGGGTTCGGGCAAGACCGTGGCCTTCGGCCTCGCCATCGCAGCGCAGCTGCTTGAGAATGGAAGTCTGCCCTTCGTTCGGGAGCCGCTGGCACTGGTGATTGCACCCACGCGGGAGCTTGCGCTGCAGGTCAGCCGGGAACTCGTCTGGCTGTACGGAAAGGCCGGAGCGCGGATCGCCACCTGCGTCGGAGGCATGGACCCGTCGAAAGAGCGGCGGAACCTCGCCCAGGGAGCCCACATCGTCGTCGGCACGCCCGGGCGTCTTCGTGATCATCTCGAACGGGGGGCTCTCGATCTCTCCGCTCTGCGCGCGGTGGTGCTCGACGAAGCCGACGAGATGCTAGACATGGGCTTTCGAGAGGATCTGGAAGAGATCCTCGATGCGACGTCGCCCGAGCGCCGCACGTTGCTGTTCTCCGCAACCATGCCGAAGCCGATTGTGGCGCTCGCTAAACGCTATCAACGCGACGCGCTGCGCATATCGACCGTTGGCGAAGATCGCGGCCATGGCGACATCAGCTACCAAGCCGTGACGGTGGCGCCCGCCGATATCGAAAATGCGGTGGTGAACCTCCTGCGCTATCATGACGCGGAATCGGCGATGCTGTTCTGCGCGACGCGCGACAATGTCCGTCGGCTCCATGCCAGCCTGATCGAGCGCGGCTTTGATGCCGTGGCGCTCTCGGGTGAGCACAGCCAGAACGAGCGCAACCAGGCGATGCAGGCGCTGCGCGACCGGCGGGCTCGGGTCTGCGTCGCGACCGACGTCGCAGCGCGCGGGATCGATCTGCCCACCTTATCGCTCGTGATCCACGTGGAGCTTCCCAGGGACGCTGAAACCCTCCAGCATCGCTCCGGACGGACGGGCCGCGCCGGCAAGAAGGGTACTGCTGCCCTGATCGTGCCCTATCCGCGGCGGAAGCGGGTGGAGGTAATGCTGCGCGGCGCGCGCATAGCGGCCAAGTGGATCGGAGCGCCAACGCCGGACGAGATCCGGGCCAAGGATCGTGAGCGGCTGCTGGAGGCGCTGCTCCAGCCCATCGAAGCGGATGACGAGGATCGGGAACTGGGGCTGAGGCTGCTCTCTGAGCGCAGCGCGGAAGAGCTTGCCGCTGCGCTGGTGCGAGCACACCGCGCACGCATGCCGGCGCCGGAGGAACTGCTCGATCAGGGAAGCGGGCCCGCGCCACGCACGGAAGGACCGCGGGCAGGCTTTGAAGACACAGTCTGGTTCCGGATGGACATCGGGCGGCGGCACAATGCGGATCCGCGGTGGCTGCTTCCCCTCCTCTGCCGCCGCGGTCACATCACTAAGAACGAGATCGGCGCCATCCGCATCGCCGCCAGCGAAACGCTGTTCGAAATCCCGCGAGCTGCGGCGGCGCGTTTTGCGGCGGCGCTGAAGCGCACGGCGGGCGGAGACCCGGAGGGCGAAGGCGGCATCAGGATCGAGCCGGTGGCGGGCACCCCGCGTGAGGCAGCGCGGATGAACCGGCGCGCAGGGCCGCCGCCGCCGCGACACGGTGCGAAACCTCTCTATCGCGCCAAGGCGAACCGGCAGCGGTGACGCCGCGCATCCTCGTCGATGCGGATGCGTGTCCGGTGAAGGAGGAGATCTACAAGGTCGCTTTCCGTCACCAGGTGCCGGTCTCGGTCGTGAGCAACAGCTTCCTGCGCGTGCCGCAGCACCCGCTGCTCGAGCGCGTGATGGTGAACTCCGGCTTCGACGCCGCGGACGATTGGATTGCCGAGCAGGCGAACGCCAACGCCGTCGTGGTGACCGCCGACATCCTGCTGGCCGACCGATGCATCAAGGCCGGGGCCCGGGTGATCGCTCCGACCGGCAGGCCGTTCACCCCGAACTCGATCGGCACCGCGGTCGCGACCCGCGCGATCATGGCAGACCTCAGGGCAGGCGGAGACGTGGTAGGCGGACCGGCGCCTTTTGCTAAGGCTGACCGGTCGCGCTTTCTTTCGGCGCTCGACGAGGCGTTGGTGAGGTTGCGGCGGGCGCGTTGAAGCGGCGGCGCGGCAGAGTCGCCCGTGGATCAATGGGTGCAGGCCTTCGCCTTACGGGCTGGCTTAGAGCAGACTGCGCTAAATCTGACCCGTTCGCCCTGAGCCTGTCGAAGGGCTGTCCTTCTTTCCCTTGAGGGGGAAAACAGGGCTTCGACAAGCTCAGCCCGAACGGCAAGAGCACTGATCCCGATTCACGCAAGTTGCTCTAGACCACGCCATAAGCGAGCATGGCGTCGGCGACTTTCTTGAAGCCGGCGATGTTGGCGCCTTTCACATAGTCGGTATAGCTGTCGTTCACCCGCCCATAAATTGAGGCGCGTTCGTGGATCCCATCCATGATGTCTTTCAGAAGCTGCTGCAGCTCCACTTCCTTCCAGCTCATCCGGGCAGCATTCTGGCTCATCTCGAGGCCCGACACCGCGACCCCGCCCGCATTGGCGGCCTTGCCGGGTGCGAACAGGATTTGCGCATCCTTGAACACACGGATCCCTTCGAGATCCGTTGGCATGTTGGCGCCTTCGGCAACCGCGATACAGCCGTTGCGGACGAGCGTGCGCGCATCCTCACCCAAGAGTTCGTTCTGCGTTGCGCATGGAAGCGCGACGTCGCACTCGATGCCCCAAGGACGCTTGCCGGCATGGAAGGTCGCGCTGGTATATTCGTCCGCATATTCCGAAATGCGGCCGCGGCGCTTGGTCTTGTGCGCTTTGACCCAGTCGATCTTGTCCTGAGTGATGCCTTCCGGATCGTAGATGAAGCCGCCGCTGTCCGAGAGCGTCAGGACCTTGGCACCCAACTGCGCAAGCTTTTCAGCGGCATGGGTCGCAACATTGCCAGCGCCCGAAACGACGGCGCGCTTGCCGACCAGATCCTGCCCGCGCGTTTTCAGCATGTTTTCGAGGAAATAAACCGCGCCATAGCCGGTCGCTTCGGTACGGATCACCGATCCGCCATATTCGAGCCCCTTGCCGGTGAGGACGCCCTCGAATGTGTTGGTGATCCGCTTATATTGCCCGAACATGTAGCCGATCTCACGCGCGCCGACCCCGATATCACCGGCGGGAACATCGACCTCGGCACCGATGTGCCGGTAGAGTTCGGTCATGAAGCTTTGGCAGAAGCGCATCACTTCGTGGTCCGACTTGCCTTTCGGATTGAAATTCGCGCCGCCCTTGCCGCCGCCCATCGGGAGCCCCGTCAGCGCGTTCTTGAAGGTTTGCTCGAAGGCGAGGAATTTCAGCACGCTTTCGGTGACCGAGGGGTGGAATCGAAGGCCGCCTTTGTAGGGACCAATCGCGTTGTTGTTCTGAACCCGCCAGCCGCGCTGAACGCGGATGTTGTGATCGTCGTCCTCCCAAACCACCCGGAAGGAAACCACCCGATCGGGCTCGGCGATACGGCGCAGGATCTGATATTGGTGATATTCCGCCTTGCCCTCGATGAACTCGAATATGTCCTGGGCCACTTCCTGGACCGCCTGGACGAATTCTGGCTGCCCGGGATTGCGCCGTTTGACGCCCGCCATGAATCCTTCAAGGTCCACATGTGCCGGAGCCCGCGGCGGTCCTCCCCCTCTGTTCATGCGA
Organism: Pseudomonadota bacterium; assembly: GCA_030773375.1. Lineage (GTDB taxonomy): Bacteria > Pseudomonadota > Alphaproteobacteria > Sphingomonadales > Sphingomonadaceae > Allosphingosinicella. The sequence goes on along the minus strand of JALYNE010000109.1, from coordinate 2,862 downwards.
CTGCTCCCTCTTCGCCAATGACACAGGTCGCCCCGGGCCGGGCTCCCGGTCCGACCAGCGCGCTTAGCACGAGTTGAGACAATTTGGGGGCGGTGTTCGTTCCCAGACTAGCCCCGAGCTGGCAGGGCAACGAATGGCAGGTCGTGGCGGCCAGAACCACGCGGCGCCTTTGTGTCAGCTGCCGTCTAGTATCTCTTCGATGGCGCGGTTGACTTGTCCGATGGGAGCCATGCCGTCGACGCGGCGGACGATGCCCTTGGCTTCATAATAAGGAAGGATCGGCGCGGTCTTGGCGCGATACTCGGCCAGGCGGTTGCGGACCGTCTCGGCATTGTCGTCCGGGCGGTGCTTGAACTGGTTTTCGGCCCCGCAGACGTCACAAAGCCCCTCGAGTTGGGGAAGCTTGTAGCGCTCGTGATAGCCCTCGCCGCATTGCGCACAGGTGAAGCGGCCCGTGATCCGATCGATCAGCGCGGTCTCATCGACCTCAAGCTCGATCACATGGTCGAGCTGCATCCCATGCTTCGCCAGAAGGCCGTCCAGCGCCAGGGCCTGAGCTTCGGTCCGAGGATATCCATCGAAGATGAAGCCAGCTGCGGGTTGATCGTCGGGGAAGTCCAGACGATTGTCGATGAGCTCGTTGACCACTTCGTCGGGCACCAACTCACCGGCTTCCATGATCGCCTTCGCACGCAGGCCGACGGGGCTTCCAACCTTGATGGCGGTGCGAAGCATGTCACCGGTCGAGAGCTGGACCATGCCTCGTTCGGTTTGCAGCCGCGAGGCCTGCGTTCCTTTGCCAGCCCCGGGCGGTCCGAGCAAAATGATGTTCATCACCGAGCGCTCCGCTTCGAAGCCTTTTTCGCCAAGGCGGGGGTGCCTTGCGGGACCAGATCGGCTTCAGCTTCTAGGTCCCCGCCAGGCAGCATCAGCGTGCTCTACCGCCCTTCAGCTTCGCCTTTTTGATGAGGTCGCCATATTGGTGGGCGATGAGGTGGCTCTGGATCTGGGTCACGGTGTCCATCGTCACGTTGACGACGATGAGGAGGCTCGTGCCGCCCAGGTAAAAGGGAATGCCTGCGCGAGCGATCAGGAATTCAGGCACCAGGCAGATCACCGTCAGATAGGCCGCGCCCACCACGGTGATACGAGTGAGCACGTAATCGAGATACTCCTCGGTGCGCTTGCCCGGGCGAATGCCAGGAATGAAGCCGCCGTAGCGCTTCAGATTGTCCGCAGTCTCTTCCGGGTTGAAGACCACCGCAGTGTAGAAGAAGCAGAAGAAGATGATCCCTGCCGCATAGAGCGCCATATAGAGCGGCGCACCGTGCTGGAGCGATGTCGTGACGGTGATCAGGATGTCGCCCCAGGTGCTCTCGCCCTCGACCCGATTACCGGCAAACTGAGCAATGGTGAGCGGCATCAGCAGCAGCGAAGACGCGAAGATCGGTGGGATCACCCCCGCGGTGTTGATTTTGAGCGGCAGGTGCGAGCGCTCTGCCTGCATCTGGCCCCGCGCGGTCTGACGCTTGGGATATTGAATGAGCACGCGGCGCTGCGCCCGCTCCATGAAGCAGATGAAGAGAATGAGCACGGCGGCAAGCGCGAGCACCGCCATGATCGCAATCGGCGACAATGTGCCGGTGCGGCCGCCTTCAAACGCCTGCGCAATCGCAGTGGGAAGCTGGGCGACGATGCCGGCCATGATGATCAGGGAAATGCCGTTGCCGATGCCGCGGCTGGTGATCTGCTCGCCAAGCCACATCAGGAACATCGTCCCGCCGACGAGGCTGACGACGGTCGTGATGCGGAACATCATGCCCGGATCGACCACCGCAGACCCGCCCTGCTGCGCGCCCCAGCCTTCTAGGCCAACGGCGATGAAATAGCCCTGGATCGCGCACAGGAAGACGGTGCCGTAACGGGTATATTGATTGAGCTTCTTACGGCCGGTCTCGCCTTCCTTTTTGAGGGCGGCGAGGGTCGGCGACATCGAGCTGGCCAGCTGCACCACGATGGACGCGGTGATGTATGGCATGACGCCGAGCGCAATCAGGCTCATCCGCTCCAGGCTGCCGCCCGAGAACATGTTGAAGAAGTCGAGAACGCCGCCGCGGGTCGTTTGGAAAAGCGCGTTCAACGCGCGCGGATCGATGCCCGGCAGCGGCACGAAGCTCAGCAGCCGGAATACGATCAGGGCACCGAGCGTGAACCACAGGCGCCTCTTGAGATCGGTCGCCTTGGCGAAGTTCGCCAGGCTGATGTTGGCTGCCACTTGTTCGGCTGCGGATGCCATAAGGAATTGAACCCCGGAAAAAGACGAGAGGCGGCGGAGATTACCGCCGCTGGGTCCCATCAAAGCAGTCCTTCGATGGGGCCCCTCTCATATAGTGATCGGTCGCGGCTTGTCAGCCGTGAACCGGACGCGAGGAACAAGGAACCCGTCGAACAAGGCGTTCGACGGGGCCCCGCTCAGGCTTTCGCCTTGTTCCTGGCGCTGCCCTTCTTGGCGGCCGCCTTCTCGGCTGCCGGGATGACTTCGATCACCTCGACGGAGCCACCGGCCGCTTCCACGGCCTGCCGCGCGCCCGCAGAAGCTCCGGCGACGCGGAAGGTGAGCGCAGCGCTGATCGCGCCCTTGCCGAGGAGGCGAACGCCGTCCTTGCCACCCCGGGCAAGCCCGGCTGCCTTCAGCGCGGCATGGTCGATCGTGCCGCCTGCGGCGAGCTTGCCCGCATCGACTGCCTTCTGGATGGCGCCGAGATTGACCTCGGCATAGTCGCTGGCGAAGGGATTGTTGAAGCCGCGCTTCGGCAGCCGCATGTGGAGCGGCATCTGGCCACCCTCGAAGCCGAAGATCGA
>JALYNE010000108.1 GCA_030773375.1 Pseudomonadota bacterium | reverse complement strand
GTTCAAGCGTATCGCCATGCGCTCCGACAAAACCGACCAGAGCTTCACAGCCATGATCCACCTCGCCGCAGCCGTCATCAACAGCCGCTGAATCTCAACAGGCCCTAGAGCAGACTGCGCTAAATCTGCCCCGTTCGCCCTGAGCCTGTCGAAGGGCTGTCCTTCTTTCCCTTCAAGGGGCAAAACAGGGCTTCGACAAGCTCAGCCCGAACGGAAAAGAGCACTGATCCCGATTTCACGCAAGTTGCTCCAACCGGGAACGGGTCTAGTCTGGCGCCAACGCAAAGTCGGCGCGGACGTGCACTTCGCTTGCATTGAGGCCGGGGCGTACCGGAGGCGGCATCGCCACCCGTGCCATCGGTGCCGGCGCGGCACTTTCGACGCTCGCGTCCCCAACGTAGCTGGCGGGGCCGCCTTCGCCGCCATCGCGGATCGCGAGCACGCGCGCCACCTTGAGCCCTGCGGCACTGGCATAGGCTTCGGCTCGAGCCCGCGCCGCCTTGTACGCCTGCGCGTATGCGGAACGGGTGGCGGCTTCAGGATCGGAGACGGTGAGGTTCGGCCCGGAGAACAGGTTCGCACCCGCCTCGGTCGTCGCGGCGATCGCAGCCCCAGCGCGGCCAATCTCCCGCACGCGCACTTCCATCACATTGGTTGCCTGAAAGCGGCCGCGATTTGGCCCGTAGTCGATGCGCTGCATCGTGATCTGCTGCGTCTGCAGGTCGTCACCCTTGATCCCCAGCCGCTGTAGCGCTCCCACGACCCGGTTCATCTTCTCATTGTTGGCTGCGCTCGCCCCTGCCGCCGTCGCGGCGATCGTCTCCAATCCGGCAGAGAAGCGTGCCTCGTCCGGCCGTGTATCCGTCCTGCCCGTGGCCACAACCTGGAGCAGCACCTCGTCACGTGCCACGCCCCGCGAATCGTCCGCGCGCTCTGCACAGCCAGGCAGGCCCACCGACACCGCCATGATCAAAGCAACCCGCAGCATGAGCGTCCTTTCGGTTTCATGATGTTATAATATAACAAGCATGTCCCGCTTGGGAAACTCGTTTTGGCCACTCTGCTCTGAATGCCCGAAGGGCCACTACAGTGGGACAAAAAAGCGCCCCGGCTGGAGTCAGCCGAGGCGCCTTGGAGCATACGCAACTCTTGCAAATGGGATCAGCGCCTCAGCGGATGAACCTGCAACACGGTCTGCGTCCGAGCATCGATCTGGTAGATGGCTTGACCGTCGGACCGGTAATAGACGCCGTTCCCGTCACGGAATTGATGCTGGTAGTCGCTTGGCACCGCATAGAGGTTGCCGGTTGCGCGCTGGCCGACGCGAAGAACGCTGCCGAGCACCGTTCCGAGCACGCCGCCGCTGTGGCCCCCGCCACCGAGAACGCCACCAAGAACCCCGCCGAGGATTCCGCCGCGGCTGTTGCGGGACTCGTAACGCCCACCCCGCTGATAGCGGTCGTCACGCCCGTCGCCATCGCGATCGTAGACATTGCCGTAGCGGCCGTCGCGCTCGTAGCGGTCGTCACGCCCGTCGCCGTCGCGGTCGTAGACATTGCCGTAGCGGCCGTCGCGCTCGTAGCGGTCGTCACGCCCGTCGCCGTCGCGATCGTAGACATTGCCGTAGCGGCCGTCGCGCTCGTAGCGGTCGTCACGCCCGTCGCCGTCGCGATCGTAGACATTCCCGTAGCGGCCGTCGCGCTCGTAGCGATCGTCACGTCCGTCCCGATCGCGGTCGTAGACATTGCCGTAGCGGCCGTCGCGCTCGTAGCGGTCGTCCTGCCCGTCCCCGTCCCGATCGTAGACGTTTCCGTAGCGGCCATCCTGCCCGGATCGCCCACCGCCGCGGCCCTCGGCAAAGCGAACCCGCTGCCTCAGGTCCCGCATGCGCACTTGGAGGTCGGCCCGTTCGCGGGCGCTGATGCCCCCGCGGGCATATTGCCGCTCAAGCACACTCAGCTGACGGAGCTGCTCGCCGAGCTGCACCGCGTCCTGGCGGCTGATCGCGCCGGCCCGGGCGCCGGCGTCGACACGCGCCTGCAGCCGGCCTAGCTGGGCAGCAACGCCTGCATTCCCGTAAGCGCCGTTCTGACCATATCCATTCTGGTTCTGGTAGCCGCCATTCGAATATTGCGCCGCTGCGGGCGCCGCGATGGCCAGTGTTGAAACCGCTGCCACGCTCAAAAGAATCTTTTTCATCCGACTCGCTCCATCACGCCCCAGCGCGTCTCGAGACTAAGCACGTTTTCGCGTGAGGCGTTGCTGAACCGCGTCGACAGCCTAGGTTCACGAGCGCGGCCGCGCCGCTCTGGGGCCGAGCCGGGCCAGCGTCGCTGCGTCGCGCTCCCCCGTATAGAATATCTCAATTGCCCTGGCGAACGGCTTCGGATCATCTGACACGGCTTCAAACAAGGTCATTGAGGATCGGAACTTCAGCGCGTCCACGCTGCCGAAGATCGCTTCAGCGCTTCGGTCCGCCTTGGCAGTGACGGCCCCGGTGCATTCGACGAGGCGCACGCCGAGCAAAGGGTGCGCGAGATAGGCGCGAGCCTCTTCGGCCCCTTTTATCCCATAAAATTGCGCCATCCTGCTCCATCCGAGGCCGGCCAGTTGCGGGAACACGAACCACATCCAGTGGCTCTCCTTACGCCCTGCCCGAAGCTCCTCCAGCGCCTGTTCGTAGATCCTCGCCTGCCCATCCACGAAGCGCTCAAGATCAAAGTCACTCATGCGCAAGGCCATAGCCGATCGCTTCGAGAGCGCCTACGCCTTGCCAGTTGCCGCCCGATCGGGGCCGCGGCATTGTCGCCCCTCCAAAGAGGAGACGGCCATGTTCGTGGCGGTATATTGGTGGCGGGTCCACCCGGGCAAGGAAGAGCAATTCCGCGCCGCCTGGCGCCGAGGGACCGAACTCATCACTGCAAAATATGGCAGCTACGGCTCGCGCCTGCACCGCGCCGCCGGGCGAGGGATCGTTCCTCACGCGGCTGACCCGGGCATGGGAGCGACTTTCATCGGCGTGGCCGAATGGCCCGACGAGGCGAGCTGGCGCGCCGCGTTCGACGCCAAGATGGTCTATGACGAACCCGAAACGCGCGCCGCCTTTCTCGGCGCGATCGCCGAAGCCGCCAGCGAGCCGCTACTCCTGATGGAGGCTACTGACGATCTCCTCACGCGGCCCCCGAACGGGTGAATACGGCAATTGCGGCTGGACCTGTCAGGGTCTCCGCAGCCGGACCGCCCGGCCATCCCCCGAGATGAGCGAAAGGCTGCCGTCGGAGTAGAAGCTGTAGCCACTGACGCCGCGCAGAATCGACAGGTAGCGGCGCTCCTGGTCCATGAGTTCGGGGCCGCATGCGATGCGGGTGACGGCGAGCGGTCCGAATTCGATCCCCTGGCGGGACGTCAAGCGGAACGCACCCGAATAGCTGTTGCAGCCGGAATTCCCTGAGGCAGCGTCCTCGAGCCGAAGCGTGATGGGAGTTCCGCCGCTGACCGGAACTCCGTTGATGTCGACCGCGCGCCATTCGCCGCCGAGGCGGCCGCCAGTGGCCACCGTGGCGCACCCCGCCAGACAAAAAGCGAGGACGAGCGTCGAGGATCTGGTCATCGGGTTTTCTCCTGCTCGATTTGTCAACGCGATCGCGCGGGCAATGTTCAGACCAAGGCCCAGCTCAGGCCGGAACATCGCTCCGTCCCTCGATCTGCAGCGCGTCGCTTTCCTCGTCCGTCAGCTCGCCGCCGCGCCCAGCAAAAGCGGCATCGAGGCGCCTCAGGTCTACCGCCTTTTCCCAGCGGGCGACAACGATCGCTGCCACCGCATTGCCGACAAAATTGGTCAGGGCCCGGCACTCGCTCATGAAGCGATCGACGCCAAGGATAAGCGCCATGCCGGCCACGGGCACCGTGGGGAGGACCGAGAGCGTCGCGGCAAGGACGATGAAGCCCGAGCCCGTCACCCCCGCTGCCCCTTTGGAGCTGATGATGGCAACGGCCATGAGGAGGAGCTGGTCGCCCAGCGTCAGCGGCGTGTTGGTCGCCTGGGCGATGAATAGCGCGGCGAGCGACATGTAGATGTTGGTGCCGTCGAGGTTGAACGAATAGCCGGTAGGAATGACGAGCCCGACGATGGGCTTGGGACAGCCGGCGCGCTCCAGCTTTTCCATGAGGAGCGGCATCGCGCTTTCCGATGAGGAGGTGCCGAGCACGAGCAGCAGCTCATCCTTGATGTAGCGGACGAGGCCCAGGAGCGAGAAGCCCGCTGCCCGTGCGACCAGACCCAGAACGAGGATCACGAACAAGAGCGACGTCAGGTAGAAGGTGGCGATGAGGCCGGCGAGGTTGGCGAGCGTGCCGATGCCATATTGGCCGATCGTGAAAGCCATCGCGCCGAACGCCCCGATCGGCGCTGCGTACATGACGATGTGGACCATCCTGAACACGATCGCCGTCAACGTCCGGAGCGAACCCAGCAGCCGTTCCCCTTTTTCCCCGATGAGCGCGAGGGCAATCCCGAACAGGATCGCGACGAACAGCACCTGGAGGATATCGCCGGACGTAAAGGCGCTGATCGCGGTTTCAGGAATGATGTGGAGGATGAAGTCGGTGACCGTCTGCTCCTCCGCCTTGCTGACGTAGGAGGAGACGGCACCCTGGTGGAGCGTTGCCGGATCGATGTTGAGCCCTGCACCCGGCCGCGCGAGGTTGCCGACGACAAGGCCGACTGCCAGCGCAAGTGTCGAAAAGGTCAGGAAATAGGCCATCGCCTTGGCCCCGACGCGGCCGAAAGCCTTGAGGTCGGCCATGCCGGCAATGCCGGTCACGACGGTGAGGAAGATGACCGGGGTGATGATCATCTTGACCAGCTTGATGAAGCCGTCTCCGAGTGGCTTCAGCGCGCGCCCAAAGTCGGGGAAAAGCCAGCCCGTTAGGATGCCGAGCGCAATGGCGACGAGGACTTGGAAATACAGCGTTTTCCAGAAAGGCCTGCCCGCTGCTCCCATCGCCCGTTTCCTCATCCTGGGGCACGCGGCCGCGCGCCCTGCGCCATTTGCGTGAGGACCTTCCGGTTGAGCAAGAGCGATTTGTTTGGCCGCCGCGTCGGGAGAGAGGCAGCTAAGTCTCGGTGGCCCCGGGGTCTGTTGCCGCCGGGCCCTCACCGCGCTTCCCGCGCGGCCAGGAACATCTGCAGCTGCACCATCCAGCGGTGATAGAGGCTCTGTTCATCAGGCTGCTCCGGGTTCAGCCGTTGTTGGCGACGAGCGCCGTCACAATGTAGGCCAGTATCGCCACGGGCCCCAGGGCCAGCGCCAGCAGCACCATTGTCAGTCGAATGAGCGATGGATCACTATCGGCCCAGCGAGCGAAGCCTGCGCACACACCCATCAGCTTCGCATTGGCTTGTCGAGTGCAAATTGGCCGTTCATGCTATTCAGTCCCCTGGCTTGGTTCCCTGGGCCGATCAGATTAACTGACCGGCCGGCCCGACCGCTGCGGAACGAACAGCGTGCTGGTGATGAGCGCCGCGAGCAGCGAAGTGGCGTATTGAGAAAGCTTTCCGTAGGTCATTTCGTATCTCCCCAAACCAGCCACCGGACTGACCGGCGACTATGCCGGAATATTTGCAGGGAGCGTGCCAAACGGGAAAATGGGCTCGAAACTGCCAAAAACTCTAAGAGCTGCTTCGCCGGGCCGATAGCCCGCCGCCGACTGGTGGGAGATTTTCCCAACTTTTGGGGGGTCAGCTTCAACGGGTGATCGGCTGCGGACGCTTCTGTCCGGTTTCGGACGTCACCCGTCGGCCGGTGCTTCCCAAAGCTCGATGGGGTTGCCTTCGGGGTCGTGGATGCGGCCGAATCGGCCGACCGCCGGGTCGTCCCACTCCGCTTTGGTGATGATCTCGATGCCAGCGGATCGCAAGCTTTGGAGGAGCGCATCAAGCCCGCTGACGCGCAGGTTGATCATGAATGCTCGGTCGGCCGCAAAATAATCGGTAGCCGCTGAGAACGGTGCGAAAACCACAGGGCCGCCTTCGGTGATCCAGTACCATTCGCTCGGCTCGCCCGCGCCGCTTGCATTGCAGCCGGCCCCGATGCCGAGATGCTCCCGGTACCAAGCGTTCAGGCGATCCGGATCTCGCGCTCTGAAGAACAAGCCACCTATTCCCAGCACCGGCATGTTTTGCTCCTCGCGTTCGGCCGAACCTTATCCGATGGTCGCTGCGGGTTGAAGCGGGTCCTTTCCGGCCCTAGGTCACGAGGAGAGATAAAGGAGTGAACATGGCCGACCCGATGCTGTGCCCGATCGACCGCACGCCGCTGGTGATGAGCGAGCGGCAGAATATTGAGATCGATTTTTGCCCCACCTGCCGCGGCGTCTGGCTGGACCGGGGCGAGCTCGACAAGATCATCGAGCGAAGCGCCACGGCTTCGCCCCCGTCGCACGCGGAACCGCCGCGTCAGGCGCACGCACCGCAGCCCAGCTTCGGCGCTGGCTACGGCCACCACGATCCGTACAAGAGGCGCAAGAAGAGCTTCCTTGAGGAGCTGTTCGACTGAAGCTCTTCACGATCGGCTATGAGGGGAAGAGGATCGACGAGGTCCTCGTCCAGCTCAGCCGTGCCGGCGTTTCCCTGCTGATCGACGTGCGGGCGGTGGCGGCCTCGCGCCGCCCCGGCTTCTCGAAAACCGCGCTTGCGGCTGCGCTTCGGGAGCGGGGCATCTCCTATCTCCACCTGCGGGCACTCGGCACGCCCAAGGCCGGCCGTGAAGCCGCACGCAAGGGAAGGGTGGCGGAGATGCGCGCCATCTATGCCGGGCAGCTCGAAACTCCCGAAGCCCAGCTTGCGCTCGAGCAGACGCGATCTGCGGCCTCGCAGAACCGGTCGGCACTTCTCTGCTTCGAAGTCGAAGCCGCATCATGCCACCGGGCGGTCATTGCCGAGCGGCTTGCCGCGTCCGACGGATTTGATCTGGTGGATCTTTAAGTTTGGCCGCCCCGCGGGGCGGCCGCGGCGGCTGAAGCCTGCTGCTGTGCGCCGATCGGAACCGACAGAAGGCTGCGAAGCCGCGCCCGGAAGTTCGCAAGGCTCGCGCCGCTCAGCTGGGAGCGCATGACGAACTGAACCGAGGCCGGGTTGATTGGGACCCCGTTTCGATAGAGTTCGTAATGAAGGTGCGGGCCCGTCGAAAGCCCGGTCGATCCGACGTAGCCGATGACCTGCCCTTGCCGGACCACGCTGCCCGGCTGCGCGACGATCCGGCTCATGTGCGAATAGCTGGTGAGGAGTCCGCCGGGGTGGCTGATCCGGACTTGGCGGCCATAGCCCCCTGCCCAGCCTGCCGCCGCAACGCGGCCATCCGTGGCGGCGAGAATGGGCGTTCCGTAGCCGGCCCGGAAATCCATGCCCTTGTGCATGCGCGTATAGCCCAGGATCGGATGGCGCCTCAGGCCGAAGTTCGAGGACACCATTCCGGGCACCGGCCGCTGCAGAAGCCCCCGCGCCTTGCCGACGCCGGCCGCCTCGAACCACTGGAGCTTGCCCCCTTCATTCCACTGCATCAGCTGGAGGTCTTTGCCGTCCGAGCGATCGAGCCCGGCATAAAGGAGCTGGCCCGTTTCGCTGTCGCCCGTCTCGGCGCGGCGATGTTCGAGAATGATGTCGAATTGGTCGTCGGCATCGATGCTGCCGATGTTGAGCTGCGTCGCGACGGCCCGGATGAAGGCTTCGACCGCCTTTGCAGGCGCGCCGGCGGCACGTGCCGATCGGTAAAGGCTGGAGCCGACCCGCCCCTGGATCCGGAGCGGCGTATTGTCGACCGAGATCGGGATGCGCGCGATCGTCAGTTTGCCGTCCATGCGCTGGAGCGAAAGCTTGAGGTCGAAGCGGGCACGGAACGAAAGCGAATCGAGCGGCCGCGATACGCGAGCGTTCGGGCGGCGTCCGAGGGTGAGCTCCATTGCCGTTCCCGGCCTGATGTCGGTGAGTGGCACGACAGCACCGATCATGTGCGCCACTTGCTCGGCTTCGCTGCTGCCCACGCCCGCCCGCTCCAGCACGCGCACGAAGCCATCCCCTTGGCCCAGCGATGCGACCAGATCAATGCTTGGACGCTCCGGCGTGCCGGTGAGCGGCTCGACCGCCTCCGTCGCCGCCATGCGCCGGCCCGTGTCGGCGCCGTAGGCGAGCGGCGTGAAGGACAGCGCGCGCGCTTCTTCCCATTGGGCATCGCCGAGCGGCGCCGGGCTTGCGCCTGCGATCGGCTCCAGCGCGGGCGCGAGCGCGAAAGCGGCGTAGCAAAGGAACGCGCAGGTGGCGAAGCCGCGGAGCCATTGCCTCGAGCCGATGCGCTGGCCAAGATCGGTGACGAGGTCGACCTGGTCGGCTCGGGCGCGGAGGAGCTGGACCCTCTCGCTCAGACTCGGCTGGGGCGTAGGGCGCACGAGCACACGATTGAGGCTGAGAGCGGCCGTTCCGCCGCCCGCACCCACGTGCATGTCGTTGAACTGATACAAAGCGGTTCGCCCCCCGCAGCTTCGATTCCCCCCGCTTGCGCGGCAGGCACAGGGACTGTGGGTAAAGAGGGTTAAAGTAAAGTAAACCTCGGTTGGGCTCGGTCAGTGTTGCGGCAAGCTGCGGCCGCTTGGCGGCGAGCGGAGCAGTTGCGCTGGAACCTGCCGAAAATGTTGCCTTTTGGCGGGCGCGCGCCAATCTATCGTCCATGAGCGATTTCGCCAGGACGCCACTGGCGGCCATTCTGGGGCCAACCAACACCGGCAAGACCCATCTCGCGGTGGAGCGGATGTGCGCCCATTCGAGCGGCATGATCGGATTCCCGCTCCGCCTCCTTGCGCGTGAAGTCTATGACCGAGTGGTCAAGATCAAGGGCGCCAACCAGGTGGCGCTGATTACCGGCGAGGAGAAGATCCTGCCGAAAGAAGCGCGGTGGTTCCTGTGCACGGCGGAATCGATGCCCACGGAGCGTGACTTCGCCTTTGTTGGCCTCGATGAAGCCCAGCTCGGCTCGGATCCGGAGCGCGGCCACGTCTTTACTGATCGGCTGCTTCACGCGCGCGGCCGCGAAGAGACCATGATCCTCGGTTCCGAAGCACTTGCGCCGATGGTGCGCGCGCTTCTTCCGAAAGCGGAGATCATTGGCCGGCCGCGCTTTTCGACCTTGAGCTATGCCGGGCCGTCCAAGCTTTCGCGCCTGCCGCCGCGATCGGCGATTGTCGCTTTCTCGGCGGAGCAAGTCTATGCCGTGGCTGAAATGCTGCGGAGGATGCGCGGCGGCGCTGCCGTTGTCATGGGGGCGCTCAGCC
>JALYNE010000107.1 GCA_030773375.1 Pseudomonadota bacterium | reverse complement strand
TCATGCCAGAAGGCGCCGAGCGTGCGATGGACATGGCCCTGCTGCCCGCAGCGATGGCAATAATCGCCGATGAGCGACGTACCGCAGTTGAGGCAGTTCGAGGCATGGCCATGGTGCTCACCGGCCGCGGGTTCGACGGCCCGAGCCGCCATTCCGCCCATCACGGCTTCGCCAATCGCTTCGACGCCCTCGGCCATGCTCGTTCCCCTTGCCTCGGATAGTGCCGTAACTTGGCCACAGCGTCGAGACCGTTCGCAACCGGCCTCGCGCTTGCTATGCCCTGCTCATGACAAGAACCGGCCTCCTCGGCGGCTCCTTCAACCCAGCGCATCGGGGGCACCGCGCGATCAGCATGCAGGCGGCCGGCGCGCTCGGGCTGGATGAGGTGTGGTGGCTGGTCTCGCCTGGCAATCCGCTGAAGCCGGGCACCGGCATGGCACCTTTGGAAGCGCGCTTCCGCTCGGCACTTGCCGCGTCGGGGCGAGCCCGGATCCGCGTGACCGCCATCGAGCGAGAGCTTGGCACGCGCTATACTCTGGACACGATCCGCGTGCTGCAACGGCGGTTTCCAAGCCGACGCTTCATCTGGCTAATGGGCGCCGATAACCTCGCACAGTTTCATTTATGGAAAGAATGGCGCAAAATTGCCATGCTGGTCCCGATTGCGGTGGTGGGCCGCCCGGGTTATGATAGCCTTGCTCATGCGGCACGCGCCATGAGCTGGCTGCGGCGCTTCGTCCGACCCGCAGGCCAGGCTCGGCATTGGACGAAGTGGAGACCGCCGGCGCTCGTGCTGCTTCATCTGCCGCCCGACCCGACATCCGCGACTGCTTTGCGCGCCGCCGACCCCGACTGGCACCAAAAGTCGACCAAATCGTTTCACCCCTATGCTCTCCGCGATTGCGTGACGCGGCGGCCAGTATAGCGAAGGAGGCCAATTGCCCGCACCAGCACCCGCTCCGCAGACCCGCGGAGCCCAAGACGAGGCCGAAGCCCTGCACAATCTTGTGCTCCGCTCCCTCGACGACGACCAAGCCGTGGATGTGGTCACCATTCCTCTCCAGGGCAAATCCAGCATCGCCGACCATATGGTAATCGCCAGCGGCCGCTCCACGCGGCAGGTCGCCTCCATGGCGCAGAAGCTCAGCGAGCGCATCAAGCAGGAGCTCGGCCGGAACGTGCGGATCGAGGGACTTCCGATTGCCGATTGGGTGCTGATCGATGCGGACGACGTCATCGTTCACCTTTTCCGCCCCGAGGTCCGGAGCTTCTACAATCTCGAGCGGATGTGGGCGTTCGAGGAGAGTGCGGCGGCGCCCGCGGCGCACTGATGCCTGAAGAAGCTGGTCCAACGCCAATTCTGCGCCCGTAAGAGCCAGGCTTGCTGCTTCACATCGTCGCGCGGGGTCGGATTGGGCGCGGACCGGAGGCCGAGCTCGTGGACCGCTACCTGAAGCGGATCGCTTGGCCCACCAAGGTCACCGAGCTCCCGGAAAAAGGCGGGAAGGTTCCTCCGCCGCCAGAAAATGCAATCACCATCCTCCTCGACGAAAAAGGTGAGCAGCTGGGTTCGCTCGCGTTTGCGCAGAAGCTGGACGGATGGCGAAACCTCGGGAAGCGCGAGGTGCGCTTCATGATCGGCGGGGCAGACGGGTTCAGCGAGGCGGAGCGCGCCTCGGCCGACTTCCTGTTCGCCTTCGGTAAGGCGACGTGGCCGCATCTTCTCGCACGGGCGCTGCTTGCAGAGCAGCTGTGGCGCGCGACGAGCATTCTTGCAAACCACCCTTATCATAGGGAAGGATAGGGTGGTGAAACGCTTCGTCATCACCGCTCTTGCCACCGCTGCCCTCAGTGCCGGCTTTGCAACTGCGCAGGGGCGTCGCGACGAGGCCTCGGCACTGCTACTGGCGCAGCGGCAGGCGGATGAAGCCACACGCCGATCGCAGCAGCTTGAGCGGGAGGCGGCGCAGGCAACCAACGAAGCTGCCCAGGCCCGCGCCGCCGCTGCCGCCGTTGCCGCCCGGATCGAGGCTGCTGAAGCCGATCTCACGGCCGCCGAGACGCGCATCCGGATTGTCGAGGCGCTCCGCGCCCGGCAGCGTGCCCGCCTTGCCGAGCGGCAGGAGCCGGTCGTGCGCCTGACGGCTGCGCTCCAGACGATGGCGCGCCGCCCGCCTGCACTCGCACTGGTACAGCCGGGCTCGGTGGACGAACTCGTTCACGTCCGCTCCTTGCTCGCATCGACACTGCCCGTCATTCGCGCGCGCACCGCCGGTCTCCGCGAGGAGGTGCGCGCCGGCAATACGCTTCGGCGCCAGGCTGAGGTGGCCCGTGCTGCGCTCATCGCGGGCCAGGAGGAGCTGCGCCGGCAGCGCATTGCCTTTGCACGTCTGGAGGCCGAGCAGCGCCGCCGCTCTCTATCGCTTGCCAGCTCGGCTTTGTCCGAGTCGGACCGTGCGCTGGCACTCGGTGAAGAGGCGCGCGATCTGACCGCGTTGATGAGCACGCGGCAATATCAGGCGCGGCTCCGCGCCAGCCTCGCCAAGCTCCCAGGGCCCCTCCCCCGTCCGGGAAGTGAACGCGAGCCGAGCGTCGCGGCACGGCAGGATGCGCGCTACATGCTTCCGGTGGAGGGTCGGCTGGTCACTGGGATGGGCGAAATTTCGGACGCCGGGGTCCACGCCCGCGGGCTGACCTTTGAGCCCGCCACCAATGCGCCCGTGCTTGCCCCCCGAGGCGGCAAGGTCGTCTATGCAGGACCGTTCCGTGGCTATGGGCAGATCGTGATCATTGACCACGGCGGCGGCTGGACCAGCGTGGTGACAGGGCTCTCGGTCCTTTCCGCGCGGCTCGGCCAGACTGTGGCCATGGGAGCACCTTTGGGGCGGGCAGCTGCGGGAGAGCGGGGCGTCACGGTGGAGCTTCGGCGGAACGGACGGCCGATCCCGATCGCGCCGCTGCTTGGCTAGAGTGCTTTCGTTTCATGTGGAATCACCTGACGACTCGGAAAGCAGGGTGAACAAGACGAAACTGGACGGCGCTCGGTCGGCGAGGAGAAGAGCAGCAAAATTATTCAGCCGGGGTTTCTTTTCGCCGGGCTAAACAATCACTAAATATGGCGCAGGCCCCTACCACGGATTCCCGATGACCAAGAAGAATATGCTCGCCTCCCTCGCGCTGGTCGGCAGCGTCGCGCTGATCCCAGCCGCGACCTCGTCCTTTGCCGCCGTCGACGTCAGCACCTACCGCGAGATCGACCAGTTCATGAGCGTGTTCGAGCGCGTCCGCTCGGAATATGTCGAGCAGGTCGACGACAAGACCCTTCTTCGCGGGGCCATCGACGGAATGCTGAATGCGCTCGATCCGCACAGCTCCTATCTCGACGAGAAGGGCTTCAAGGCACTGATGACCACCACCGAAGGGAATTATGGGGGGCTCGGCCTCAGCGTCACCATGGAAGACGGCGCCGTCAAGGTGATGAGCGTCACCGAGGACAGCCCCGCGTTCAAGGTCGGCCTCAAGACCGGCGACTATCTGACCCACCTCAACGGCAAGCTCATCTACGGAGGCACGCTGGACGAGGCGGTTGACCAGATGCGGGGCCCGGCAGGGAGCACCGTCAAGGTCACAGTCGTTCGCCCGGGTCGGGACAAGCCGTTCGATGTTTCGATCACACGCGCCATCATCGATCTTCCGGTCGTCAAGTGGGAAGTGAAGGACCGGGTCGGCATCATCAACGTCAACAGCTTCAACAGGACAACCACGGACAACGTGCTCGCGGCCATTTCGGGCATCGAGAAGTCGCTCGGCGGTCGTCCGCTCGGGTACATCCTGGACCTCCGCTCCAACCCCGGCGGTCTCCTCGATCAGGCGGTGAGCCTGTCGGACACGTTCCTAGAGCGCGGTGAGATCGCTTCCCAGCGCGGCCGCAAGAAGAGTGACATCGAGCGCTACCACGCCCAGCCTGGCGACGCCGCCAGGGGGCTGCCGGTGATCGTCCTGGTTGATGCGGGCAGCGCGTCGGCTGCGGAGATCGTTGCGGGCGCGCTCCAGGAGCACCACCGCGCGCTCGTCATGGGCGAGCGGACGTTCGGGAAGGGTTCGGTGCAGACATTGCTGCCGCTCAGCCAGAGCACCGCGCTCCGGCTGACGACGGCGCGGTATTTCACGCCATCGGGCAAGTCCGTGCAGGAAGGCGGAATCACGCCCGACATCGCTGTGCCGCAGCTCTCGGATCCGGATTACAAGGACAAGCCGAAGTTCCGCGAAAGCGATCTTCGCCGGCACCTGATCAACGAGATCAAGGTGGACGATGAGGTCGTCCAGGACGACGGCAAGCCGGACCCGCGCTTCACTGCTACGGCCGACGAGTTGAAGAAGAAGGGCATCACCGACTTCCAGCTCCACTACGCCCTGCAGACCATCGCGCGCCTGGGCAAGGTCCAGCAAGCGGCTCGGCCGGCCGCCGCGAAGGGCGGAACCCGCTGAACCTCATCATCCCCGCCTCTGTGGCGGGGATGATCGAAAGCCCGGAGGCTCAGCGGCCGCTCAGCTTGAGTCCCGACCGATCCGCTTCGCCTGTTGTGAGCCTCGCACCTTTGCTGCTCACCCGGCACTCAGAGGTCGGCGTAGAAGCGGTGATCGCTTTGGTTCGAAGCGCTGTATAGCGGGGCCATGACTTATCTCATCGTCAAGGCACTGCTGTCGGGCTTCATCGTTGCGATCGTCTCCGAGGTCGCACGGCGGGCCCCCGGCCTCGGGGCCTTGCTCGTGTCGCTTCCGACCATATCGCTGTTGACCATGATTTGGCTTTGGCGAGACACCGGAGACAGCGGCCGGGTTGCAGCCCTCGCCGAGTCGAGCTTCTGGTACTTTCTACCTTCGATGCCGTTGTTCCTGGTTCTGCCGGCCCTGCTCCGGTCCGGTACGCCCTTCTGGATCGCGCTTGGCCTGTCCTGTGCTCTCACGATCGCCCTTTATCTGCTGATGGTCTGGACTGGGCCGCGGCTCGGCCTTCGTCTCTGAGCGCCTGCGGCAATCCCCGGTTCATCAGCGTTCGAGCAGCAGCATTTTGCAACAGCCAAGCCGAGCCTAGATGAACTCGCATGACCTTTTTGGATCCCGCTTCGTGACCGGCCTCGACAAGGCCAGGGCGCTCGCGCTTGTAGTGCCTGCTGCCCTGCTGGCCGGTGCGCTGGGATCGCAATATCTGGGCGGGCTGCATCCGTGTGAAATGTGCCACTGGCAGCGTTGGGGCCATTACGCGGCACTTGCGTTCGCCGCTTTGGCCTTCCCGCTCCGCCGGCTGCCGGATCTCGGCAGGAGCTTCGTCTGGCTGGCGGCGCTCGGCATTCTCTCCAGCGGCTTCGTTGGCGCCTACCATGCGGGTGTTGAGGCAAAGGTGTTCGAAGGCTTCACCCAATGCACCACGGCAGCGGGCGGCGGCGGCGACCTCCTCAAGGATATTTTGAGTGCGCCGCTCGTTCGGTGTGATGAGGTGCAGTTCCAGTTTCTCGGGCTGTCCATGGCCGGCTGGAATGCCCTGATTTCAACCGCTTCGGCGATGGTGATTTTATGGCTGAGCCTCAGACGCCCCAGAGCGACTTCGTGAACCCCTCCCGCCCGAACTGGCGACCAGGCGACGAGCGGCCCGACATCGCCTCGATGATCCGGGTGGATCAGGCGGGTGAATATGGTGCGACCCGAATCTATGCGGGCCAACTTGCAGTGCTCGGGGAAGAGCACCCTACCGCCCATGTCATCACCCACATGGCCCACCAGGAGCAGCGGCACCTCGCACACTTCGACCAGTTGATGACCGATCGCGGCGTTCGCCCGACGCTTCTTCAGCCGCTTTGGAACGTAGCAGGGCACGCGCTCGGCGCGGTGACCGCGCTGGTCAGCCCGCGGGCCGCACTGGCGTGCACGGCGGCGGTCGAGACGGAGATCGACAAGCATTATTCCGAGCAGCTGCGGGCACTCGGCAACGAGGATCCGGACCTTTCCGGCACCATCACCGAATTCCAGGCAGAAGAACTTGAACATCGCGAAACCGCCATTGCCGCCGGCGCAGAAAACACCTTGGGATATCCCATATTGTCGGCGGTGATCCGCGCCGGCTGCCGCGCGGCGATCCAGCTTTCAAAAAGGATTTGACCATGAAGACCGCTCTGTCCGCCGCCGCCGCTCTGGCTGGCTTCACCCTTGCCGGCGTGGCGGTGGCGCAAACCGGAGGCGCCGCCATAACCCCGGTGGAGGACATCAAGGTCAACCAGCTGATCGTCTATGGCCAGGATCCCTGTCCCAAGAGCACTGAGGACGAGATCACCGTCTGCGCGAGGCGCCCCGAGAACGACCGTTACCGGATTCCGGCTCCACTGCGTGACGCCGATCGGCCGGCAAATACCAGCTGGGCGGTGCGCGCGACCGAGCTTCAATATGTCGGCAGGACGGGCATCCAAAGCTGCTCGCCCGTGGGCCCCGGCGGCGCCACCGGCTGCCTCTCCCAGTTCATCAACCAGGCCCGTGCCGAACGGCAAAACGCCGATGAGGTCAATTGGAACGCGCTTGTTGAACGTGCGCGCCAGGAACGGCTCGGCCGGATCGATGCTGAATCCGAAGCGATCGACCGCGAGCAGCGCGAGCCGCGCTAGACCCGGTTCTCGTATTTGTTGAACCAGGACCTAAGTCCAGCGTCGTTGATGCACTGTGATCTCCCAGCCGCCAGGTGAGCCCACCTGACTTGAAGCCACGCTAGTCATCCTCGTCCTCATAGCCGACGAGATTGAGCTCCCTGGCGCGAATCTGGTGCAAAGCGCACCAGTGCATCAGCGCGTCCTCACGGCCATGGGTGATCCACACCTCCCGCGGCCTGAGTTCGTCCAGGGTTCGGGTGAGTTCGTCCCAGTCGGCATGGTCTGAGACGATCAGCGGCAGCTCGACGTTGCGCTGGCGCGCGCGCTGGCGAATCCGCATCCAGCCCGATGCCATTGCGGTGATCGGGTCAGGCAGACGCCGCGACCAGCGGTCGTTCAGCGCGCCGGGCGGGCAGAGAACGATCCTCCCGCGCAGTTCCTCCTTGGACGCCGATGTGGCTGGGCGGATTTCGCCCAGCCGCACCCCATGCTCTTCATAAAGCTCGCACAGGCGCTGGAGCGCGCCATGGATATAGATGGGCTCGTTGTGGCCGCGGCAACGCAGTTCCACGATCAGGCGCTGCGCCTTGCCAAGCGCATATGCACCCACAAGAACGCAGCGTTCCGGATCGGCGTGCAGCCGCTCGAGCAGCCGATCCATCTCGGTGCCTGTGTCCGGGTGGCGGAAAACCGGCAGGCCGAAGGTCGCCTCGGTGATGAAAATGTCGCATGGAACCGGCTCGAACGGCGCACAGGTGGGATCGGCGCGTCGCTTGTAATCGCCTGAGACGACCACCCGCTCCCCGGCATGCTCCATCACGATCTGCGCGGAGCCGAGCACGTGGCCGGCGGGGACGAAGCTCACCTCCACCTCTCCGACGCGCATCACCTCGCCATAGCTGATCGGCGTGCCGGACTGCGGGCCGTAGCGGCACTCCATGATGGCAAGCGTCTCGGGTGTCGCGAAAACGGAGCCGTGCCCGCCGCGGGCGTGATCGGCATGGCCATGCGTAACGAACGCGCGGGGCTTTGCTTCGCTCGGGTCCACCCACGCATCGGCGGGCCTTACATAGATGCCTTCGGGAAAAGGTTCGATCCAGGAACCGAGGCGGGCCATCAGGAGCTATATGGCCAATGAACACGCGGGTTCCAATCGCCCGCAGCCGAAGGAAAGGAGCGGAAGATGGACGCAGGCGGATTCAATTGGAGCATAATCGTCATAGTCGGGCCGCTGCTGATGGTGTTGGTGTTCGCCTGGGCTGTCATGAAGAACCGCAAATCGAGCCGCCGCGAGATCGACCGCACCGAGCACGCTACCCGAGAGCTGTACCGCCAAGAAGATAACGCGCACCGGAATGACGATACGCTCGGGACCTAATGCGGGAGGCGCATGCTGAGCCTGGAGCTGGCGACCCCCCGCCCGCGCTTGCTAAATGGTTCGCCGAGAAAGGCTGGCAGCCGAGGCGCCACCAGCTCGAGATGCTGGCTGCGGCGCGCGCGGGTCGGAACGCGCTTCTGGTCGCGCCGACCGGGGCGGGCAAGACGCTTTCGGGGTTCCTGCCCAGCCTCGTCGAGATCATCGAAGCGCAACAGTCTGCTCGTGGTGGGCTCGAAGGGCTGGAGGGGCTGCATAGCTTGTATGTCAGCCCGCTGAAGGCGCTTGCGGTCGATGTTCAGCGCAATCTTCTAACGCCCGTCAGCGAGATGGGCCTCGACATCCGTGTCGAGACGCGGACGGGGGACACGCCCTCCGACCGCAAGGCGCGGCAGCGGCTGCGGCCTCCGCAGATCCTGCTCACCACCCCGGAATCGCTGAGCCTCCTCCTCAGCCATGAGGACAGTCCGCTGCTGTTCGCCAATCTGCGTACGATCGTGATCGACGAGGTGCACGCCTTCGCGACGGGAAAGCGCGGCGACCTCCTTGCGCTCGCAATGGCACGCCTGCAACGGCTCGCCCCTGAGATGCGGCGGGTTGCGCTGTCGGCCACCGTGTCCGATCCGGAAGCCTATCAGGGCTGGCTGGCGCCGCACGCGGACATCGACACGGTCGATCTGGTGCTTGGGGACCCTGGCGCTCCAGCGGACATCCAGATCATGCTCCCGGAGGACGAGCGCATCCCCTGGTCCGGCCATTCGGGCCGATGGGCCGCGCAGAACGTCATGCGCGAGATTGCTCGGCACAAGACGACGCTGGTCTTCTGCAACACTCGCAGCCTTGCGGAACTCATTTTCCAGGACCTTTGGGCGGTGAACGACCAGCATTTGCCGATCGGGATCCACCATGGGTCGCTCTCCGTCGAGGCTCGGCGAAAGGTCGAAGCCGCAATGGCCGACGGTCGCCTCCGCGGCCTCGTCTGCACCGCAAGCCTTGATCTTGGCATCGACTGGGGAGATGTCGAGCTTGTTGTGCAGATGGGGGCGCCGAAAGGCTCCTCGCGGCTTCTCCAGCGGATCGGCCGTGCCAACCACCGGCTGGACGAGCCAAGCCAAGCGATCGTCGTGCCGGGCAACCGCTTCGAATATCTTGAAGCGCGTGCTGCCCTGGATGCCATCGAGGATGGTGAGCTCGACGCCGAAATCTTCCGGCCCGGCGCGTTGGACGTGCTCGCCCAGCACGTCATGGCAGCCGCCTGCGCGGCCCCTATTCGCGAACGGGAAATGTTGGAGGAAGTCCGCTCCGCAGCGCCTTATGCGGCCTTGAGCGAAGAGTTGTTCGGCCAGGTCCTCTCCTACATCGAAAGC
>JALYNE010000106.1 GCA_030773375.1 Pseudomonadota bacterium | reverse complement strand
CGGCCGGCGGTGTGCCGGGCGACCGGGTTGGGACGCCCCTCGCAGCCGGAGCGGGCACGGTCGCAGGGCTCGATCCGAGCGGCGTAGCGGCCGAGGCGGCAGCGCTTGGGACCACCGACGGAAGCCTCGCAGACGCCGCAGCTGGTTCGGGCGCAGGCGTAAGCCGCCTTAGCGGCGGCGCCGTGGGCGGCGAGACGATCGGCGCAGGCGCAGGGCGCGGCGATATAGGCTCGGGGACACCGGGCGACAAAAGCGATCTCGGCGGCGGCGGGGGCGGCACTGGCCAGCCGGGCACAGCCAACCCCGGCGGTGACACGCGCCTCTGACGAGAACGCCCCGAGCATCGACGGGATGGCGCCTGCCCACCTGGGTTGCTGGTTCTATCCACGCGAGATTGCTGCCTGCTCGATCTGGCCGCCCGATCATAGCCGCGCCGCCTGCCTTCCCGTTGGTTTAACCATGCGGAAACAGGATGTGGCGTAGCTAAATCTTTGCAAACCCGCGGCTGTGGCAAAGCGGTCTTTCGGGGAGAGTTTTTGCTTCCCGTACGACCATGCATCCTGTGCCGTGTGCCTATCTCATTCGGAGCAACGCGGCGTGACGACATTCCACCTCAACCCGAACCTGGACGTGCCGGCGCTGGCCAAGGAATATGCGGCAGCGGGCCGCATTCGCATCGAAGGCCTTTTGGCCGAAGATGGCTTGGCGGAATTGTACCACCATCTGAACGACCGGGAGGATTGGTGGCACCTCATGAACAGCCCTGATGGCGTCATCGAACTGGATCGCGCCGCCCGTGCCAAGATGAGCGCGAAACAGAAAGCCGCTCTGGATGCGCAAGTCCACGAGCGCGCACAAACCGGCTTTCAGTATCGCTACGAGGGGTTGCGCGTGCCGGACGAAGCGGAACGGTTGAGCGCTGCCGATGATCTGCTGGCCGAATTCTCGCGGCTGATGTCGAGCGAGCCGATGCTCGACATGCTTCGGGCCGTGACCGGATACACCGAGCTTTCTTTCACCGACGGCCACGCGACCTGCTATGGCCCAGGCGACTTCCTGACCGGCCACGACGACGACGTCGCAGGCAAGGACCGCCTGGCCGCTTACGTGTTCGGGCTCACGCCCAGGTGGCGGCTCGAATGGGGTGGACTGCTGCTTTTCCACGGCCCCAATGAAGCAAACGTAACCGGGCAGGTGCCGAGGTTCAACACCCTGGACTTGTTCGCAGTCCCGCAACGTCACAGCGTGTCGATGGTAACGCCCGCAGCCATCCGTCGCCGCTACGCGATCACCGGATGGCTGCGCAAAGGATCAGCTCCGAGCTACTGAGGTGCCCGGGTGCTGCAATAAGGAGCAACCAAGCACAGCCAAAGATACGACTGAGGTAACAGTCTCTCACGGGCCGGTCCCGATTTGGGACATGCCTTTTTTGCCCGATTGTCCTTTGCAACCATGCCGGCCAGACCGAGTTTTCCACTGCACCAACAGGGAGAATTCGTGATGCGCAATCTTGAAACCAACGAACTTCAGTATGTCAGCGGCGCGGGCAGCTCGCCCAGCCGTCCTTCGGGATGCGGCTGCTCGCCCTGCCCGCCGTCTTCGCGTGGCCGCAAGGGCAATAACGGCTTCGGCAACGGCGCCGACGCGAACCGGGCTGCGCCGGGCAATTCGGGCAAGACCGGCGGCGGCAAGGAAGGCAGCTTCGGGGACGACCGCGGCGAGCGTTAAGCGAGTACCGCTACCTCCGGGTAGCGAAGTAAATAAAGCCCCGGCTGCAACACAGCCGGGGCTTTTTCATTGAGAGTTTAAGCGGAAGCCGAGCTGGTCTGCCGGGCTTCCCAGAAGGACGCTGTCCACTCTTTCGGCGCAAGCGCAGCACTTCCTGCTCAGTGATGGCCTTGGTGTGCAGCCTTTGCGCCCATCAATTAGGCAGGTTCATCTTCCTGGCTGCTCTGAACGCGACCGACTTGGCAAGGTTCTGGCTCGGATATCGTGCCGGCGGCGATGGCCTCAGTCCAATCCGGCGGAGCATCGCGTTGAAACCGCGCGCATCCGACTCCCGATAGCTCCACTCGGATCGCCAGGTGATCGAAAAGGAGATGGACGGTTCCGGCCCGTTCTTGACCCAGTGCGGAGCTTTCACCGGAACGTAAATGCCCTTGCCAGGCGTGAGCTCGAAAGCCTCCCCCTTTTCCGCAAATTCGTCACGCCAAGGCAGATTGCGGTGCGCACCCTTGTGAAAGGCCTCGTGCGCTTCTCCGTTGGCGATGTTCTCGTCCGCAGCGGGAAACACGGTCATCCTTTTCCGGCCCCGCAGCTGAAGAAGGATGTTGTGCTCGGGATCAAAGTGAAACGGCGTCACGGCGTCCGGTGAGGAGATGAAGATGAAGCCTTCGAGCTTCAGCATCTGGCCCGTCGCTGCTCTCGCAACCGGCTCCAATTCTGCAAGCACCGAATGGAGCAGTTCGCGATACTCCGGATCCTGTTCGATGAACTTCAAAACCATCCAGGAGCCGCATTGCTCGATCCTTCGAATGGTTTCGGCGACACCCAAGCCGTTCGAGGGCGTCGCCCGAGGGTCGACCCCGACCGGCAGATCGCCGCGATTATATTCGACGTCGACCGGCCTTATTCTCTGGGCGAGCGCAACGAGCGCCTCGAGCTCGAACAGCGGATGACCCAGCAGGCGGTGCGTCACAAGGCCTGCCTGCTCAGGGTAGAGCTCGAGAAAAAGCTGGAGCGCCTCCGCGTCGAAAACTTCCTTAGTCATGATCCTCGCCTACAGCTGCGGTAATATGGTGGGGAGTGCGGATCAGGGCCGATATGGTTTCAAGAGCACGGCAGACGTGGAAAGTCGCGCGCCGAACCGGACCTGCAAGAGGAACCGTAACGCGAACCAGACGTCGCCGTTCGGCCCAGAGGCTGTTGATCATCGGGTGGTTTTCAGCTGCGCAGCTGTCCATCCAGACCAGCTCCTCCCGCGCCAGCACAGCCAGATTCTCAAGCTGGATGAGAACGCCTGGAGAAAATCGGGCATAGTCTTCATTGATCGCGATTTTGAACGAGAAGCTGCCGGGCGGCGTGATGAAATTGATCAGCATCGCAAGCGGGCGGCGGTCGAGATCGAGACGCAGGAAGTCGAGCCGGCCGGCTCGAAATGCGCCGATAACCGTGTCCCTGAAGAACCGCTCGGTTGAAGCTGAGCAGCCGAGCGCCGAACCGGCTTCGCCTTTCCAGCCCGATTTCTCCAGCTCCAGAAAGGCGGTGCACCAGGGCTCCAGCTCCTCGGCCGCGCCGAGCGTTCGAGCCTCGATCCGGCCCAGCTCGCCGAGCCTGCTCGAGAGCCGCTTCAGCTCTTTGCGCTTCTTCTTGCGAACCGTCCGCTCGTAATAATCCTGGGGAGAAAGCGTGCTCTGGAGTAAAGCTCGCTCCGACCTGTGAACAATGTGGCACGGCCGCCCCAACTGGGAAGCGGCGGCAATCAGCCCGCGATGGACTGGCCCATCCTCGACAAGCGCTTTTAAGTGGAGAAAGCCTGCCGCCCAGCGCTGCTCGTCGAGATAGCGGAGAATCCCCATCCAGAAGGTTTTTTCGTGCCCCGCTCGAACCAAAGGAGTTCCGAGGAAGCAATGGAAATGGGTCCAGTTCTGAACGTGACGGACCGGAATGCGCCCATAGCCAACCGGCACGTGCACGGGCAGCAGCCCCACCAGGCCTGACTTTTCCTCGAAGTCGTTCCAAACTTCGAGCATCTGCAAATCGGGCGGAAGGCCCAGATGCCGCAGCGACGGTTCCACGAACCAGCGCTCGGCGAAGGCATTGGGTTCGGCAGCAGCAGCTGCGAGCTGCGCCCAGCTGTCGCCGAGCTGCTGTGACAAAGGGCCGTCTATGACTGGCCTCACCCGCACGGAGCTGGAGACCGCCTCCGCCGACACCTTGGCACAAGGCTCGCGATCCGCACATGCAGCTGAGCCGATTGCCGCTTCCACCTACTATCCTCTACTCGCCGGCCAGAAGCGTCCGAATAGCCGCGAGGAGTAAAAATTCCGCTCAGCCCTGGCCGGTTGTCAGGATCCAATGCTCAATTGCAGCAATCACTTGCGCCTTCTCAGGTCCGGAAAGCGGCCTCCCCGCCGGAATGCCGTGCCATTTGGCGAGGCAGGAACGACAACAGGTTGCGGTCGCATGCTGGGCAACAAACACCGGATGGCCGCGCATCGGCGTCTGCTTGCCGTCGTTCAGCGGCTCGGCGGGCGCGAGCCGCTGCTCAACGAAATCGCGAGCATGGGCGAGGATCGTCTCCAGCCCCTTGGCTTCGAGATAGCCGCGCTCGCGCGGCCCCAGGCGGAAGCGGCGCCGGAACTGGGATCCCGACAGCCGCTCGAAAACCTGAGCCAGGGGCCGCATGCTGCTAACTCAGCGAGCGTCGACGAGGACGACTTCGCTGTCTTCCAGCGCGCGTATCTCCACGCGCTCCTCACCGATGATGGCAACGCCGTCGCGAGGCTCGGCGCGCACGCCGTTCACTTCAATCGACCCCCCCACCGGCACCAGGTAGACGTGGCGGCTCGGGTCAAGCTGGAGCTCGGCTTTCTCACCTGCTTTCAGCGTCGCCCCCATGACACGCGCCGCAGCGTTGATCTTCAGCGCGTCCGCATCATCGGCAAAGCCGCTGGCGAGCGTCACGAAGCTACCCGCCCGCTCCCCCTTCGGGAACTTCTTGGCGCCCCAGCTCGGCTGCGCGCCAGGACGATCGGTCATCACCCAGATCTGGAAAAGGGTCGTCTGCTCATCTTCAAGATTGTATTCGGCATGACGGACGCCCGTTCCCGCCGACATCACCTGGACATCGCCCGCCTCCGTTCGGCCTTGATTTCCAAGCGAGTCCTGGTGGGTGATCGCGCCCTGACGGACGTAGGTGATGATCTCCATGTCCGAATGGGGGTGCGGTGGAAAGCCGGAGCGGGCGGCGATCTCGTCGTCGTTCCAGACGCGGATTGCCCCCCAACTCATGCGGCGGGCGTCGTAATAATTTGCGAAAGAGAAATGGTGCCGTGCATTCAGCCAGCCGTGATTGGCCTGGCCGAGCGTTTGAAAGGGACGGATGTCGATCATTGTTTCTCTCTCCCTTGGTGATCCGTCGCCGACCATGGAAACTGGAGCGGGACGACGGATCCGGCGCCGGGCTATCAAGCCGCCAGCGCCGGTTCGGTTTCGGCAAGTTCGCGCACCCGGGCGATGGCGGCATCGACGGCCGCTGCTGCGGCATCGGGGCCGAACGCGAGCCTTCAGCGCGGACGAATGTGACGTCGGTTATTCCGATGAAGCCGAGCAGGTTCCTGAGGTGCGGCTCCTGGCTGTCGAGCACGCTCGCCGGACCTTCGCTGTAGAGGCCCGCCCGCGTCTCGATCACGAGCGCACGCTTGCCTTTCACCAGCCCTTGCGGACCCTCAGGCGTGTAGCGGAACGTGACGCCGGCACGCAGGACGTGATCGAACCAGGCCTTGAGCGTCGACGGGATACCGAAATTGTACATCGGCGCACCGATCACGATGATGTCGGCGGCGTTGATCTCGCCGATCAAAGCATCGGAAAGTGCAAGCGCGTTGCGCTCGGCGTCCGTCGTTGCCGCGCCGCGGATGGCGCCAACCGTCTCGGCCGTCAGATGCGGCAGCGGCTCGGCGCCAACGTCGCGAACGTTGATCTCGGCAGAGGGATTTCCATCCTTCAGGCGATCGGCGAACACCCCGGTGAGCTTGAGCGAGACGGACGCTTCGCCGGTGGCGGCACTGTTGATGATGAGGGCCCTGGTCATGTTGTCCTCCGATATCTCTTGTCGAGTAGGAGATAGACATCTAGCGGCGTTGCTGGGAGATATACGCTTTGCACCATGGTGTTTCGGCATATGGAACGCTCGAACGTTGACCTGATGGATGTTCTGGCATTTGTGCGGGTGGTCGAAACGGGCGCTTTCGCCCGAGCCGCAGATCGGATGGGCATCTCCAAGTCGATCCTCAGCCGGCGCGTGGCACGGCTCGAGGCACAGCTCGGTGCCCGGCTGCTCGCGCGCATGGCGCAAGGGACGCAGCCCACCGAAGTCGGACAGGCTTATTTCGCCCGGGCGTCCAATATCCTTGCAGAGCTCGAAGCGGCGCAGGAGGTCGTCGCCGAAGCGGTCACCCAGATCGCCGGGCCGATCCGCCTCAGCGCTCCGATTTCGTTCGGGGTCCAGCATCTCGCGCCGGCTCTGGCGGATTTCGCGGCCCGTCACCCGAAGGTTGAACTCGACATCTCCTTCGAGGACCGTGCGGTCGACCTTCTCGCTGGCGGCTTCGACCTCGCGGTGCGGATCGGCAGCCTGCAGGATTCCGCGCTGATCGCCAGGCGAATTGCGCCCGTGCGCAAGGTCCCGATCGCAAGCCCATCCTACCTCGAAAGTCGCGGGCGGCCCAACCATCCACGTGACCTCGCCAGCCACGATATCCTGGTCTACTCCAGCGAGCAGTGGCGGTTCCGAGTAGGCGGCCGGTGGGAGCATGTGAGAGGGCGGCCCCGGATGCGGGCAGACAATGGCGAAATGCTCCGGGCGGCGGCGGTGGCGGGGCTCGGCATCTGCATCCTGCCCAGCTTCATCGCCGCGCCGGAGATCGAGAGCGGCGGCGTCGAGATGCTGCTGCCGGACTATCCGCTGGAGGAAAGCGGTCTTCATGCGGTTATGCCGCCCGGGCGCGCCACCACCGCCCGCGTGCGCGCACTCGTCGATTTCCTCGTCGCCCGTTTCGGCCCGGAGCCGGACTGGGATCCGTGCTGGCTGGCAGCTGTTGCCGATTAGCCGGTCGCTGCGCGGGGCCTTTCGGCATTTCAGCCGCTGTGGCTGGACGGCCCGTGGGAAGCCGCTAAACAGCGGCAGTACCCGACGGAGGAACCATTCGTGAAGCGCAACCTTCAGCTCCTGGCGGTCCTCCTTGCGACAGCCTGCTCCACCGCACCCGGCGAGGCGCCGCAGACAGCTGCCGCTACCGCAGCTGCACCGAGCGGCGCGGCCACCGAAGATGGGCGGCTGCTTGCCTTCCAGGATCGCGCATTCGATGAGCGCGCGGCACGAAGCCCTGAGACGCTGACGGGCCTCGGCATCAAACAGGATTACGGCAAGCTCAACGATTACACGGAACGGGACGCGGCCGAGGCACTTGCGCTGGCGGAGCGGCAGCTGGCCGAAATGAAACGGCAATTCGATGTAAGCCGCCTCTCCCCCGCAGGCCAGCTCAGCTACCGATTGGCCGAGCAGGCTCTCGAGACTCAGCGGCGCCAGCACCAGTGGCGGACGCACCAATTCCTTTTTTCGACCAACGGCAGCCCGACTGGGCAGATCCCGGTCTTCCTGATCAATCAGCACCGCGTCGATACGGTCGCGGACGCCGAAGCCTATGTTTCACGCCTGCGTGAGGTCGAGCGCGTCATGAGCGAGATCGCAGCCCAGATCCGGGCACGCGCGAACCAGGGGATCGTGCCGCCGAGGTTCGTCTTTGCGCCGGTCCGCGCCGATGCTCGCAAGGTGATCACCGGTGCGCCGTTCGGCGAGGGCCCCGACAGCACCTTGCTCGCCGATTTCAAGAAGAAGGTGAACGCGCTTCAGGCTCCGGCCGAACTGAAGTCGCGCCTCGTCGCAGATGCGAGTGCCGCGCTGACCGGACCGTTCCGCCGCGGCTACCAGACCTTTTTCGCCGCGCTCGACGCGGTCGAGCCCAAGGCGGTCAGCAACGCCGGCGCCTGGCGCCTGCCGCGAGGGGAGGAATATTACGCGAACCAGCTCCGATTCTTCACCACGACCGAGCTCACGGCCGACCAGATCCACCAGACCGGACTCGCCGAAGTGAAGCGCATCCAGAGCGAGATGGAGGCGATCAAGAACCGGGTCGGCTTCACTGCAACGCTCCAGCAGTTCTTCCAGCACATCAAGAACAGCCCACAATTCAAATATCCGAACACCGATGCCGGGCGGGAGCAGTATCTCGTCGATGCCCGCGCTTTCGTCGCGCAGGTGATGGCGAAGGCCCCGCAATTTTTCCACCAGCTGCCCAAGGCGCCGCTCGAAGTGCGCGCGGTGGAGAAGTGGCGGGAGAACACCGCCTCGGTCGCCTTTTACAATCAGCCCACGCCAGACGGCTCAAGGCCCGGCATCTATTACGTGAACCTGGCGGACATGAACCAGGTGCTGAAGCCGCAGACCGAAAGCATCAGCTATCATGAAGGCGCGCCGGGTCACCACTTCCAGATCGCCCGTGCGATCGAGCTTCAGGGCCTGCCGAAGTTCCGGCGGTTCGGCTTCTACGGCGCCTACATCGAGGGCTGGGGGCTTTATGCGGAACGGCTGGGGCGCGAAATGGGCTTTTTCCAGGATCCCTATTCCGAATTTGGCCATCTCAGCCTCGAGCTCTGGCGTGCCGTTCGGCTCGTCACCGATACAGGCCTCCACGCGAAGCGCTGGACCCGTGAACAGGCGATCGCCTACTTCCAGGAAAACTCGCTTCTTTCGGAGCGCGATATCGTCAAGGAGGTGGAGCGCTACATCAACAATCCCGGCCAGGCGACGAGCTACAAAATCGGTCAGCTCAAGATCGTGGAGCTTCGCCGCAGGGCCGAGCAGGCGCTTGGGAACCGCTTCGAGCTCAGAGACTTCCACGAAGTTGTGCTCGGCAGCGGCGCACTGCCGCTCGAGGTTCTCGACGCGCAGGTTAATGCTTATATCGCGAATAAACGAAGCTGAAGGAGAGACGAAATGGCGAAAGGTCAGGTCCGGAGCAACAAGGAAGCAAAAAAGCCCAAGAAGGAGGTCAAGAAGACCATTGCAGCCAAGCCGTCCACCAAGGGCACATTGGTGAAGGAATGACGGGATAGAAGCTGATGGCCGAGAACTTCGTCCGGCACCGGCAGCCGTGGAAGAGCGAGGAAGTGGCCAAGCTCAAGACGCTGGCGGCCAAAGGTATGGGGCTGAAAGCCATTGCCAAGGCCCTCACGCGCAGCGAGGAATCGGTCCAGGATCGGGCGAAGAGCGACGGGATCAAAATTGCCAAGCTGCGCTGAACTCCCTCCCGCACTTTCGAAAACATATGAAAGACGAACACGTGACCGACACACCGCCCGACCGCCTCTCGCTCAACGCGCGCAGCCCGCACTTCGACGCCGACACCCTGCGCCGCGGCGTTGGCATTCGCTTCAAAGGGCGGGAGCGTACGGATGTTGAGGAATATTGTGTGAGCGAAGGCTGGATTCGCGTCGCCGCCGGCAAGAGTCTCGACCGGTTCGGGCAGCCGGTTACGATCAAGCTGAAGGGCGATGTCGAACCTTACTTCCAGGATCAGACGGCCGTCGGCGACGAGGAGAGCGCCGCTTGAGG
>JALYNE010000105.1 GCA_030773375.1 Pseudomonadota bacterium | reverse complement strand
CATCGGATACGCCAGACGTCCGACAAGGGCGCATAGCTGACACGCGGCGAGCTTAGCCGTCGCGACTCATCCGAACAGCCATCCACCCAGCAGGCGCCCAGGGGGGAAGGTGAAGAAGCCGGCGATGATGAGCGCGCCGGCGACCATGGCGCGGACGGCGGCGCGGTGCCGCGCGACCTTGTGCGCCCGCGCCGACCAGGCGATCACCGGAACCTGCAGCAGGGTGAATGCGGACAGCAGGTGAATCGGGCTGAAGCGTCCCTGATTTGATGTCGGCTATGCCGAAGCTCGCAGCAGCGGTGAAGGCCATCGCCGCGCACAAAGCCACCCCAGGCGCCGGTGGAGCCGGTGAGCCGGTCGCCGCGCCGGCGAAGCAGCATCACCGGCGTAAGAACCAGGGCGACCAGGATCGTGACCAGATGCGTCCACACGATCGCCGGGATTTCACCCCATTCGGATCGACCGCGCCAGAGCGCTGCTGCCACCATCAGCAGAAGAATCGTAGCGGCGGCCGACAGCAGGCGGTCGAAACGATCGGGCGTGAGGGACACGCTGGGCCGCGGCGCCGCGCCTGCTGTGCGAGTGGCCATGTTTTACCCCCGCACGCATCCTCCCACGTCTCCCCGGCCCGTGCAAGGGGAGGACTCACTCCGCCAAGGTGAAGCCGATCCGCAAGGTTACCTGATAATGGGCCACGCGGCCGTCTTCGATGTGGCCGCGGGTTTCCTTGACTTCGAACCAGCGCAAGTCCCGGACCGTGGCGGACGCGCGTGTCACTGCCCTTTCAATCGCATCCTCTATGCCCTTCGTCGAGCTGCCGACCACTTCGATGATCTTGTACACATTGTCGCTCATTCGGCTCTCCTTGTGCGTCCGAACTTAACGGGCTCCGGCCGGGAACGTTGCAGTCGGGCGGGAGCGGGGGGTAGGATGCGAGGCTGTTTGCAGGAGAGTCCCCGTGCGCCCTATCTTCCGTCTCGCTTTTGCTTCCGCGCTTGCGCTCGCGGCCCCAGCCGCGGCGGCGCCGGCCGACGATTTCAGTCAGCTGCTCAAGGATCATTATGCGTGGCTTCTGAGAACGAACCCGGTGCAGGCCACGGCGCTGGGAGTTCGCGACCATGATCGGGAAATCGACGACCTCAGCCCTGCCGCGCGCGAGCGATATCAGGCCGAAGCGCGGGCGTTCCTCGCGCGGCTGGAGCGGATTCCGGCCTCGGCGCTGAGCCCGGCCGATCGGCCGAATCATGCGATCCTGAGGCGCATGCTCAGCGAAACGGTCGAAGCCTCGCGGTTCGGGCAACGCAACATGCTGTTCACGACCTACTACGGCTGGCACCAGGGCTTTGCAGGGATGGCGCGCAACCTGCCGTTCCGCACCCGCGCCGACTACGAATCTTATCTCGCCCGGATCGAGCAATATCCCAAGCTCAACGACCAGGCGCTTGCGATAACGGCCGAAGCGGTGCGGGGCGCATACGTGCTGCCCTGTTCGGTCCTCGGCGGATACGAGCGAACCATTTCGGGCGTGATCGCCGAGGATCCGGCGGCCTCGCGCTTCTACGAGCCTTTTAGCCGTGCCCGGCCGGCTGACGTGAGCGCAAGCGAATGGTCGGCCATGCAGCAAAGAGCGCGGCGGATCATCGGCGAAGTGCTCAATCCCGCTTACGCGAAGCACCTGCAATTCTACCGGACCGGCTATGCTCCCAAATGCGCGAAGAGCGACAGCATCTCGGCGCAGCAGGGCGGGCGAGATTATTACGCGTTCCTGGTCCGCCAGAACACGACAACGGACCTTTCCGCCGAGCAGATCCACCAGATCGGCCTTAAGGAGGCGGCGCGGATCCGGGCGGATATGGAGGCGGTCGCGAGGGAAGCCGGTTTTCCCAACCGGCAGGCGTTCATCGCCGAGCTTCGCACGAATCCGAAATATTATGCCAAGACGCCCGATGAACTCCTGCGGGAGACGGCAATCGTCACCAAGAGCATCGACGGCAAGATGCCGGAGCTGTTCGGCACTTTGCCCCGGCTTCCCTACGGCATCGCGCCTATTCCGGCCGAAACCGCCGAGGGAACGACCACAGCTTATTACAATTCCGGTTCGCCGGAGAGCGGGATCGCAGGCACCTATTATGTGAATACCTCGAAGCTGCCGCAACGGCCGCTCTGGGAGATTCCAGCTTTGAGCCTCCACGAGGCGGTGCCGGGTCACCATCATCAGATTGCGCTCCAGCAGGAGCTGGAAATTGCTCCGTTCCGCCGCAATTTCACCAGCTTCACGGCATTCACCGAAGGCTGGGGGCTTTATTCCGAAAGTCTTGGCAGGGAGATGGGGCTCTACGATACGCCGGCCAAACGACTGGGGCAGCTTTCCTATCAGGCGTGGCGCGCTTCCCGGTTGGTGGTCGACACCGGCATCCACGCCAAAGGCTGGGACAAGGCGCGCGCGGTCGCGTTCATGAAAGAGAATACGGCGCTGAGCGAAGCCAATATCGATGCGGAGGTGAACCGCTACATCAGCTGGCCGGGGCAGGCGCTCGGATACATGATCGGCAACATCCGAATTCGGGAGCTCAGGGCACGGGCCGAAAAGGAACTGGGGGCGAAGTTTGATCTCCGGCGGTTCCACGACGCGGTGTTGCTTCAGGGGTCGGTGCCGCTCGACGTCCTCGAGGCGCAAATCGGCGACTGGATCGCGGCGGAACAGAAAAGATCATGAGTGCAGCTTTCCCCGCGCGGAATGGCCCAAGCGCTACTCGCCCCGCGCCGCCGCGCGGCGCTCCTCGCGTGCCGTTCGCATCATCTGTTCCCAGCAGCCGGTGAAGCCGCCGGGGCCGACGGTCGAGCAGCTCTGGATCCCGGTGCGGCCGACGGTTTCGAGGCTGCGTGCGCGGGCAGCCCAGCTCGTTCCGCCGCGGGTCGGTGTCTGGTTGCGAAGCTCGCGGGGGATTCGATAGCGCTCTTCTGCGGGCCGGCGGGCGCAGATGACGATCTCGTCAGCGCGGCCGCGCGGGCACGGGTCGCGTCCGTAGACGATCACTTGGCGCACACGCTCCTGGGCAGCCGCAGTGCGCTTTGTCTGGCCGCGCTGCGCTTCGGCCGGGACGAAGGCGGGCAGAAGCGTCGCGGCGAGGGCGGCGAGCGTCAAAGCGCGCTTCATTTGAACTCTCCCGAAAGCTGCCAAACGACTGCAAAGAAAGGCTTCAGCGCCCGCTTTTGTTCCTCCGGTCAGCCGGCCACGTCCGCGACCGAGAAGAGGATCAGTGCCGCAACAGCGAGGATCCCCCACCGAAAACCGCGCTCGATTGCGAAACTGCCAGTCCTCGACAGCGCAATGGCGCTGCTCGGCATGACAACCAGGAAGAGCCCGACCGAGAGGAGGAGTCCCGCCTTCAGCCCGCCAAGGCGGTAGCCGACGAGGGCCAGCGTGGCCCAGGCAATGCAATAGATCAGAGCTTCAGGGTGAAGCCGGCGCACCTCAATGCGCCACTTGCGGTCCGCGGCTGAGACCGGATTTGGCAAGCTGATCGTCGATCTGCGCGACCAACCGGTCGAGGCCTTCGGCGGACTTGGCTTCGGCGCGTGCAACCAGCACGTCCTGCGTGTTCGATGCCCGGAGCAGCCACCAGCCGTCCTCGGTGTTCACCCGCGCGCCGTCGGTCGGGTCGACGTTGGCGCCCTCAGTCCGGAGGCGGGAAAGCACTTCCTCCACCACCGGAAATTTGCGGGTTTCGTCGACCTGGAAGCGCATCTCCGGGGTGTTGATCATCTCCTGCATCGCTGACCGGATGTCGGTCAGCGAGCCGCCCATTTGCGACACTGCACGGATCAGACGGATCGCCGCGTAAAGTGCATCGTCGAAGCCGTACCACTGGTGCGCGAAAAAGATGTGGCCGCTCATTTCGCCGGCAAGCGGAGCGCCGGTCTCCTTCATCTTGGATTTGATGAGGCTGTGTCCCGTCTTCCACATGAGCGGTGTGCCGCCAAGTTCGGCGATGCGGTCGTAGAGCGCCTGGCTAGCCTTGACGTCCGCGATAATGGTAGCGCCCGGCATCTCCCGAAGCACCGGCTCGGCAAGAACGGCCAGCAGCTGGTCGCCCCAGATGACCCGGCCTTGGCCGTCCACCGCACCGATCCGATCCGCATCGCCGTCAAAGGCGACGCCGAAATCCAAACCCTTCTCGGCAACAAGGGCCTTCAAGTCGGCCAGGTTGTGCTCGACGGTTGGGTCGGGGTGATGATTGGGGAAGGTGCCGTCTACCTCGGTAAAAAGCGTGTAATGCTCACCCGGGAGGCGTTTCACCAGCCGCTCGAGGACGGGACCTGCGGCGCCGTTGCCGGCATCCCAGCCGATCCGAAAG
This sequence comes from Pseudomonadota bacterium, assembly GCA_030773375.1. GTDB lineage: Bacteria > Pseudomonadota > Alphaproteobacteria > Sphingomonadales > Sphingomonadaceae > Allosphingosinicella. The sequence continues at coordinate 5,110 of JALYNE010000105.1, read as the reverse complement.
GCTTGGCCGTCGAAGTTCTGGAGCAGCCGGTCGACGTACATGTCCATCACGTGGGCCTCGCTGACGGTGCCGCTGCCTTCTTCCCAATCCCCCTCGGCAGCCATTCGGCCGAGCCTTTGAATGTCTTGGCCGAAGAACGCACTGCCGAAAAACACCATCTTGAAGCCGTTATAGTGGCCCGGATTGTGGCTGCCGGTGATCTGGATGCCGCCATCGACTTCAAGCTCGGCTTCAGCGAAATAGAGCATCGGGGTCGGCCCTAAGCCGATGCGTACGACATCGACTCCGCTTGTCGTGAGCCCGCGCACCAGCTCGGCTTCGAGCGCGGGCGAGCTCAGCCGGCCGTCCCTCCCGACCGCGACGCGGGTCCCGCCGCTGCGTCGGATCAAGGTCCCGAAGGTCCGGCCCACCGCATAAGCATCGGCCTCTCCCAGCGTCTCGCCGACGATGCCGCGGATATCGTATTCGCGCAAAGAAGTCGGGTTGAAACGATGGGTCATTGGCTGCTCCGTTGTTAGGCGAGATGTGGTTCAAGACGCGCGAGGCGTCCTCCGGTTCATTTCGGCCACGAGCACGTCTCGCGCGACGTTCACGCGATTGGCAAGCTCGGCCGAACCCCCGGCGTCGGGGTGGACCCGGGTTATCAGGCGGCGGTGTGCGTCGCGTATCTGGCCGAGGGTCGCACCTTCCGGCACGCCGAGCAGCCGTCGCGCATCCTCGATCCCCATGTCCGGCGAGGCCGAACGTTTGCGGCGCCAGGCTGCCCAGAGCAGTGCGCTCGTCATCAGCGCCGCGCCGGGCAGCATACGGCCAGTGGTAAGCAGTCTTATCCCGAATAGAAATACCGCAAGCGCGACGCCGTCTTCGTAAGTGTAGCCCTTGAGCTTTCCCGTCCACCAGGCCCAGCCGAGGCCGATGCCCACGAGAACCAGGAGCACCGGCACCTTAGCCGGCCATTGCGGCGATGCGCGCCTGTTCGGCCGTCCGGTTTTCGTCGGGGAGGCCGAGGCCAGCGATCATCTCGCGCAGCTCCTGACGCGCGGCGATGTGGCTGAGGCCAACACTGCCGAGCTGCGATAAGTCGAGCAGGGTGAGCCCCTTCGGGAAGAGTTCTCGGTAGATGACGCGCTCACCAAGGCCCGGAATGATGCGGAAGCCGACGCGGCGTGAAAGATCGGCGAGTGCTTCGCCTACGCGGCGCATATTCTTCGCCTCGACGTGCTGGAGGCGGTTGCGCAGGAGGACCCAGTCGACTGTCGCGCCGTGCGTCTTCGCGCGCTGGGTCCGGCTGCGCCAGACCAGCTCGGCATAAAAGCTCGGGCGGCGGACCTTGTACGTTTCCGCGTCGACCTCGCCGATCAGGTCGAGGTCGACAAAGCTGTCGTTGATGGGCGTCACCAAAGTGTCCGCGCGAAGCATCGCGGCCCGCGCAAAAGGATCGTCTCGACCAGGCGTATCGACGACCACCACATCGGCTGCCTCCGCCAGTCGGTCGAGCTGCGCGTCGAGATTGTCGTCCTTGGCCGGATCGAAAGTCTCGTAGGTGGGCATCGGCAGATCGATCTCAGACCGGCGGATGGTGGCTGCGCGGTTATCGAGATAGCGGCCAAGTGTCCGTTGGCGCGTGTCGAGGTCGATCGCGGCGACCTGTCGCCCAGACGCTGACAGCGCAACCGCGGTGTGGACGGCCGTCGTCGATTTGCCGGTTCCGCCTTTTTCGTTGGCGAAGACGATGAAATGCGGCTTCACGCCAGACATGAGTGTTTGGTGCCCCTCTTGATCTCGGGATGGCGCCCCTGCATCAGGCGCCGCGTCAATATCTTGCAGCATGTATCGGAGCCCGCCGGGCCGTGCAAATCATCCGTGACGTCAATGCGCTTAGACGAGCCATCGCCACGCTTCGAGGCGAGGGGGGGAGCGTTGCCCTGGTGCCAACCATGGGCGCGCTTCATGCCGGGCACATAGCGCTGGTGCGCCAAGCGGGGCGGTTGGGCCGCCACGTGATCGCTTCGATTTTCGTCAATCCGACGCAGTTCGCGCCCAACGAGGATCTCAGCACCTATCCGAGGCGCGAGGCCGAGGATGCCCAAATTTTGGAGGCGGAGGGGTGCGCGATCCTGTGGGCGCCCCCCGTCCAAGTCATGTACCGGCAAGGTCATGCGACCAAAGTCGGCGTCAGCGGGGTTTCGGCCGGTCTCGATGGTGACGCACGGCCGGGGCATTTCGAGGGCGTTGCCACTGTCGTCGCAAAGCTTTTCAACCAGGTCCAACCCGATATCGCCGTCTTCGGCGAGAAGGACTATCAGCAACTGGCAGTGATCCGCCGGATGACGGCCGATCTCGACCTCCCCGTGCGCATCGTGGCTGTTCCAACGCAGCGCGACGCCGATGGGCTCGCTCTATCCACTCGAAACGCGTACCTGACGGCCGAGGAACGCCGCCGCGCCAGGGCGCTGCCACGGGCACTCGTCGAAGCCGCGCAGGCAATCCGGGACGGCGGCGAAATCGCGGAGGCGCTTGGGCGCGCACGGCAAAAGCTGGCCGACGGCGGCTTCGAGCCGATCGACTACATCGAGCTTCGCGATGCGGAAACGCTCGAGCCGGTTGCGAGTATCGGTCGCCCTGCCCGGATCCTCGCCGCAGCAACCATGGGTCGCACCCGCTTGATCGATAATATCCCCGTCTTGCCTTCAGCCAAAGCCAGCTGAGGCTCGTCGGTGCATAGCTCGGCACCGCCGGGCGGAGCTCCGTCGGCGAAATCGTCTGAGCCGGGTGGCGGGGAAGTCGGCCCTCCGGCGAGCAACATGGCGCTGCCTTCACACTCGGTACTGGCTGCAACCACTTCGTTTCGGCCGAGCCGCATGGGCTTTTGCCCCGCGCGCCGGCCGCTTCGGAATGGTGGTGACGGAGGCGTTAACCATTTCTTTGCCAAAGCTGCGCGAACATCGCCTCACAGGACGAAAAAAAGGGGATGATCATGGCTACAAGTTCAAAAGGCGCCGCCTTCCTGATGGAAAGCCGGCTTGGAGCGGCAGCGGCGGGAGATGCGCAGGCGCTCTACGAGCTTGGCGTTGCATATTCGACCGGCACCCACGGCCTCGACGTCGATCTCGTCGAGGCGCACAAATGGTTCAATCTCGCGGCTCTCAAGGGCAGCACGCTGGGCCAGCAGTGCCGTGCCGAAATCGCCGAAGAAATGTCGGCGCGCGAAATCGCCGAAGCTCAACGCCAGGCGCGGGGCTGGCTTGCCGAAACGAGCCGCCGCGCGGCGTGACATGCGATGGGGGCGGCCGAAGCCGGCCCCCGGTTCGCAGCAAAGCTATTGGGCGGCCGGGCTCGGCGGCACTCCGTTCTTGTAGCGTTCGAACCACGCGAGAATGGCGCTGGCCTTGGCGCCGCTCTGCGAGGGGCGCGCCGCCAGGCCCGAGTGGCTTGCACCGGGCACTTTGACAAGCGCGGTGGGGACGCCACGGAGCTGTAGCGCCGTATAATATTGCTCCGCCTCGCTGACGGGCGTGCGATAGTCCTCGCTTCCGACGACAACCAGAGTTGGAGTCTCGACGTTGCCAACCAGCGACAAAGGCGAGCGCCTCCAATAGGCTTGGGGGTCCTCCCATGGGAACTTTCCGAACCAGTAGCGCGAAAAGAAAGCGGGCACATCGGCGGTGAGCGCGAAGCTCGCCCAGTCAATCACCGGCTTTTGAGTAACGGCTGCCTTGAAGCGGTTCGTTTTGCCGACGACCCACGCGGTGAGCACGCCGCCGCCCGATCCTCCCGTGACGAACAGCCGCTCCGGATCCGCAAAACCCTGCGCGATCGCTGCGTCGACTGCGCTCATCAGGTCGTCATAATCGTGACCGGGGTAAGCGTGGTGGATTTGGTTCGCGAATTCCGCCCCGTAGGAGGTCGAGCCACGCGGATTGACCGACAGCACGGCATAGCCTGCCGCAGCGTAGAGCTGATTGTCGGTCGCGAAATGCGGCCCGTAGGCAGAAAAGGGGCCGCCATGAATTTCCAGGATCAGCGGCACGCGCTGCCGCTCGGCGTAGCGCGGCGGAAGCGTCAGCCAGGCGTCGATCGGCCGCTGATCGTGGCTCGAGGTAACGGGGATCTTGCGAACGGAGCCCATTGCTTTCTGGTCGAGGAGTTCGGCATTAAGGCGGGTGAGCTGCTTCTTCGCGCCGGCTCGTACCAGCGCCACGTCGGCGGGGGGCGTCGGCGTGCCGCTCGTCATCGCGATCGTGCCGTCGCGGGCGACGCTGAAGCTTCCGCCCGTATAGGGGCGGTCAAGCGCGCCCCCGCTCATTCCTTCCGCAACCGTGCGGATCGAGCCGTCGAGGCCGACGCGTGCAATCTTGGTCTGACCCCGGTCATCATATGAAACGTAAATCGACCGGCTGTCGGAACCCCAGACAGGCGATTCAACGCTGCGGTCGAGGTTTTCGGTCAATACGCGCCGGTTGCGGCCGTCCCGGTCCGCCACGTAGAGCAGGCTGTTGTGGTAGCCGAGGCGCTTGTCGTCGAAGCCGAGATAGGCGATCCGCTGCCCGTCCGGCGAGATGACGGGATCGGTGTCCGGTCCGTCGCGGTCCGTCAGCGCACGAATGGCGCCGCTCTCGACGTCGAGCGCAAAGACTTCGCTGTCCAGCGGCTCGCGCTCCCATTCGGCCGACCGGTTGGCGCTGAAAAGGATCGAGCGCCCGTCGGAGGCCCAGCTCAATGGGCCGTTGTCGTGATAATTGCCCCAGCTCAGCTGGCGTGGCGCTCCGCCGTCGGCCGAGACGAGGAAGATGTGGCTGAAGCCAGGCTTCAAGTAGCCTTCGGCATCCGCCCTGTAGCTGACATTGGTGTGGATCTCGAGCGGGTCCGCCCATTTGGCGCCTTCGGGCTTGGACGCTTGACTGCCAAGCTTGGGCGCATCCCCGGGCACGAACATCGAATAAGCGATCTGCCGGCCGCTCGGAGACCAGGCGATGCTGGTGGGCGTGTCGGGGAGACCGGTGATCCGGACCGATTCGCCGCTGTCCATCCAGCGCACGAAGAGCTGCGCGGAGCCCCCCTCGGCGGTCGAGGTGTAAGCGAGCCGCCGTCCATCGGGCGACCAGCGCGG
>JALYNE010000104.1 GCA_030773375.1 Pseudomonadota bacterium | reverse complement strand
GCGCCCATCTTGATGACCCGGCATTGATACTCGCCTGCCGGGAGGTCGCGCCACTTTATGGCTGCGTCGGGCTGAACGAGCGTTCCTTCCCGCGCAATTGCAGCGCCGTGCCCGGCCGCCTGCGCCTTTCCGAGTCCGTTCGTCCAGGCCGTGCGCCAGCCGCGGAGCCGGCGGCGATCATTCTCTGTGACCATCTGGCGCCAGTCGAGCCGGCCCGCACTGCCCTCCCGCGGCTCGCCTCTACCATGCGATGCGCAGCCGGCAATTGCCAACGCCGCGAGGACGGGAAGAAGGGCAATCCTCATCGGCGAACCTCTTCGCTGGCGGCAGTTAAGCGCTCCCGGATCTGCCTACTGCGCCGTCCAGCCGCCGTCCATTGAAAGGTTCGCACCGGTGATGGCGGCGGCTTCTTCGCGGCAAAGGAAGAGCGCGAATGCCGCCACTTGATCAACCGTCACGAACTTCTTGGTCGGCTGGGCGGAAAGCAGAACGTCGTTCATCACCTGCTCGCGACTTAGGTTGCGCGCCTTCATGGTGTCGGGAATCTGGTTTTCGACCAGCGGCGTCCAGACATAACCAGGGCTGATGCAGTTCACGGTGATGCCTGCCTGCGCAACTTCCAACGCCACTGCCTTCGTGAGACCCGCAATTCCGTGCTTCGCCGCCACGTAAGGAGCCTTGTTGGGGCTGGCCACCAAGCTGTGGGCGGAAGCGGTGTTGATGATCCGGCCCCAGCCTTTCGCCTTCATTCGCGGCAATGCAAGGCGGATCGTGTGAAAGGCTGCGGTGAGGTTCAAGGCCAGCAGCAGCTCCCACTTTTCCACCGGGAACTGATCAATCGGGGCGACATGCTGCATGCCGGCATTGTTGATGAGGATGTCGATCCCGCCCAGCGCTGCCGCAGCTTCCGCCATCAGCGCCTCGATCTGATCCGCCTTGGTGAGGTCGGCTCCGCTGTAGATCGCGCGAACCCCGCACGTCTCCACGAGGCCTTTGCGGATCTCCTCGATCTGCCCGGCATCGCCGAAGCCATTGAGCACGATGTCGGCGCCTTCCGAGGCGAGCGCTTTCGCGCAGGCGAGGCCGATCCCCGAAGTGGAGCCGGTGATGAGCGCAGTCTTGCCTTTGAGGAACATGAAATCTCCCTGAAAGTCGTTCGAGCTTCTTTCGGCGGCGGTGCTCCTTTTTGCAACTCCGCCACCGGCCGAGCATTGACGTGCCGCAGTAAGGAGTAAAGCGATGCGGCTCGACGATTACCGGATCAGCGATAATGTCGGCGATCAGAGGGGACAGAGCTTCGGCGGCGGAGGGCCGGGCGGAGGCGGGGGTCTATTCGGCCTTCTTTTCGGCTTGGTGCTCAGCCGCTTCGGCATCGGCGGCGTTCTCGTGCTTCTCGCGCTCGCTTTCTTCTTCGGCGGCGGCAACCCGCTGGGGGTGACCGGCGGAGGGACCGTCGGCCAGGTCGCAACCCGCAACGGCTCCGCAAGCGTGGCCTGCGCCGTCGATCCGGAAAGCCGCTTCTCTTGCCAGGTGCTCGCCAGCACCGAGGACACGTGGGGCCGGACCTTCGCCGAGACGGGCGCGACCTATCAGCCCGCTCGCTTCATCTTCTACGGCGGCCAGGGGCGATCCGGCTGCGGCGTCGCGCAAGCGGCAATGGGCCCCTTCTATTGCCCGAGCGACAACAGCATCTATCTCGACACGAGCTTCTATCGGGAGCTTCGCACCCGCTTCGGCGCGGCTGGCGACTTTGCCCAGGCCTATGTGATCGCGCACGAGGTTGGCCACCATATTCAATTCCTCACCGGTGTCCTCGAACGCGTCCAGCGCCAGCAACAGCGGCTGTCGAGCCGGGAAGGCAACGCGCTTCAGGTGCGGGTCGAACTTCAGGCGGATTGCTATGCAGGCGTGTGGGCTGGCCGGAACCGCGAGCGGCTTGAACCGGGTGACATCGAGGAGGGGATGCGTGCGGCCGAAGCGATCGGAGACGATGCGCTTCAGATGCAAGCTCAGGGCCGGGTGGTTCCCGAAAGCTTTACCCATGGGACCTCGGCACAGCGGATGGAATGGCTTCGCCGCGGCTTGCAGACCGCTGATCCGCGCGCTTGCGACACGTTCGGCGGCACGCTCTGATCAGCTGAACAGGTCGGGCCGCCTGATGCGAAGCGCCTGAAGGAGTATCAGCGTCTTTGCATCACGAAGCGTGCGCTCCTCCGCCATCCGCCACAAGTCCGCAAGGGCGATTTCCTTGACACGGATGTGCTCGCTTTCTTCGTCGAGCCCACCGCCGGCGGCCACACGGTCCCGCTCCGAATAGGGCGCGAGGAAGTAGTCGACGCGTTCCGTGGAGGTGGCTGGTGTCTGCCAGAGGTGGGCGACATGCTCCAAGATCTTGAGGTTCAGTCCGCCTTCTTCGCAGGCCTCACGGCGCGCACAGCTTTCCGGATCGTCCTCGTCAAGCGCGCCGGCAATGACTTCGACGATCCGGCTTTCGCCCGAAAGCAGCACCGGCGGGCGAGCCTCGGTGATGAGAAGGGCCACGCGTCGCTCGGGATCGTAGGGGAGGACGGCCGCTCCACTCGGGTGTTCGACGATCGGCCGCTCGATTTCTTCTCCCGAGGCAAGCCTCACCTGCAACATCAGCACGTCGAACCATCCGCGGAAGACGGTTTCGGAGGAGAGGATTTGATCGGGCATGGAGCGCCAAGCGCCCCGGCGGAGCGGGAGTTCCCGCGCTGCTGCGGCCTCAGAAGCTGAACCGCAGAGTTCCGCGTACCGCCGTCGGCGCGCCGGGCGTGATGTTGTTGTCGGTGTGCGCGGTCGGAAAATAGACCTCGCCCAACAGGTTTTGTACGTTCAGTTGGGCCTCGATCTGGTCCGCCAGGCGGAAAAACGCTGCGGCGTCGACACGCGTGAAGGAGGGGAGGACGACGGCGTTGCTGATCGATGCGAAGCTTTTGGACTGGTGGTAGACTCCAAGGCCCGCGCCGATCCGAGGCGTGAAGTCGTAGCGGGTCCAAAGATTGGCTTGATGCTGCGGCACCTGCGGCACCTCGCGTCCCGCCGGTGCAGCGCTCGTGCCCCTGCGGATCTCGGCGTCCTGTAGGGCGTAACCGGCGCTTAGCCGCCAGTTCTTTCGGATCTCACCGGCGAGCGAGAGTTCCAAGCCCTTGCTGCGCTGCTCGCCCGTCAGAACAGTTGTTCCCGCCGTTGCTCCGGGCGCGCGCGTGTTGGTGCGGTCGAGCTGATAAAGCGCGGCGGTAAGGTTCAAGGTCGGCCGGACATCCCACTTGAGACCGATTTCGTAATTGTCGAACTTCTCGGGTTCGAGCGCAGCCGCAGTGAGATCGAGCGAGAGGAACTGGTCTCCGGACTGCGGCAGGAACGAGCGGCTGTAACTTGCGTAGACTGAGACCGGCTCGAGCGGCTTCAGCACGAGGCCCAGGCGCGGCGACCACAAGCTGTCGGTGCGGCTGAACGTTTGACCGTTGAAGAGATTGTCGAGTCGAAGCTCGAAACGATCGTGCCGAAGGCCGGCCACGACGTCGACATGCTCGCCGATCGAGAGCTGGTCCTGAAAGTAGAAGGCGAGCACCTCGGCATCGGTGGCAACCCGACGATTTCCGGCGAAACCTGCCCCCGCCCGAAAATCGACGTTCGGTACGCGGAGGGGATCGGTGAGCGCCACAACGGTACGCCGCCCGCCGCTGGAGGTGGGAACTCCGGTGAAGAAGCCGTTGATGCGTTCGTTTCGGGTATCCTGATCGCCATACTCAATGCCTGCCAGTATGACGTGGCTGAGGGCGCCGGTCGCGACTTCCCACACCAGGTCATTTTGGCTGAAGAAGTTCTTGCGGTCGGTCGGGTCGCGATAGGCCTCAAGGCCGACCTGCCGCATGCCCGCAGCATTGCTGGTGACCGCCGTTGCCGGGAAAACGTTCTGATAAACCTTGTCATAGTCGCCATAGAGGAGCTTGCTGCTCAGCGTCAGATCGTCGCTGAACCGATGCTCCAGCCGGCCCTTCAAGATATTGGCGGCAAAGTCGCTCCGGTTTACGTTCGGATCGCCGAAAAAGGCATCCCGAAAGCCCCTCAAGGGCCTGCCGCCAAATGATGGGACGCCGCGATCGACCACGCGTTCGTCGTCCTCATATTCGTAGGAGAGATCGATGCGGGTCAGGCCGCCGATCGAGAAAGCCGCCGTTGGGTTGAAGGCGAAGCGGCGGCCCTCGAAGAAGTCGCGGTGGGTGTTGAAGTCTTCGTAAACGGCGTTGAAGCGTCCGGCGGCAGCTTCGCCGAACGGCTGGTTCACGTCGATGTCGAAGACGAACGCGCCTTCGCTGTCGACGGACGCAGTGCCGCGTGAGAACGTATCTGCAGCGGGACGCTTGGTCACTCGATTGATGACGCCGCCGCCGCCGCCGCGGCCGAAGATCATCGCGTTCGGGCCTTTCAGGACCTCGACGCGTTCCACATTGTAGAGGCCACGATAATATTGGACATCGTCGCGAAGCCCATCGACAAAGAAGTCGGCGGTGCTGTTGTTGCCGCGGATCGTGATCTGATCCCGGTGCCCTTCGCCCTGGCCGATGGTCGCACCGGGCACGTTTCTCAGGACATCGGCAATGGTCATGATCGCCTGGTCCTCGATCTGACGTTCGGTCAGGATCGTGATCGCCTGTGGGATATCGTTGAGCTCGGTGGGCGTGCGGGTGGCGGTGCTGGTCGCCTCGGTGCTGTAGCTGTCGCGTATCCCGGTTACGACGATCGTTCCCGTTTCGGGGGCGTCGAGGCCGAAGTCAGCTGCGGCTGCGGGCGCGGCAAGCGCGCAGGAAAGGGCGAGAAGCGAAACAGAACGAACGGACATGATTTCCCCTTGGCAGTAAGCGCAGTGTCTGCGTCTGCCGCGGTCGTATCGCTCTTGATAATTATTCGCAATAGCAATCTCTGTGGTCGATTTCGTGCATGTCTGTAGCCCTTTGAAGCTGGCCGGTGAGGCAGTGGCGAAGCGGAGCGCCTGCGTAGATACGGCGACGCCTAGACTCGTTCCCGGTTGGATTGAACCGGGAACGCGTCCAGTTTTGCTTTGTTTGCCGTGCTTTCCAAGCCGTCAGGTGATTCCACCTGACTTGAAAGCACTATAGATCAGAGCTGGTGAGGCTAGTGCAGCGGGTTGCAGCTGCCGCGACCTGTCACTCCGCAGCGAGCAGGCGCTCGGTCCCGCCAAGATCGACGCTGACGAGCCGGCTGACGCCCTTTTCGACCATCGTCACGCCGAACAGCCGGTGCATACGGCTCATGGTCACTGCGTTGTGAGTGACGATCAGGTATCGCGTGTCCGTTTCGCCCGTCATCCGATCGAGAAGATCGCAGAAGCGCTCGATATTCGCATCGTCGAGCGGAGCGTCGACTTCGTCGAGAACGCAGATCGGTGCCGGATTGGTAAGGAAGAGAGCGAAAATGAGCGCTACGGCGGTCAGCGCCTGCTCGCCTCCCGAAAGCAGGGTGAGAGCCGAGAGCCGTTTGCCAGGCGGCTGCGCCAGGATTTCCAACCCGGCTTCGAGTGGGTCATCCGACTCGACGAGCTCGAGGTGCGCCTGCCCTCCGTCGAACAAGGTGGTGAAGAGGCTTCGGAAATGCCGGTCCACCGCCTCGAACGCGGCGAGGAGGCGCGCGCGTCCCTCGCGGTTTAGGCTGCCGATCGAGCCCCGGAGCCGGTTGATCGCGAGACCGAGTTCTTCCCGCTCTGCTTGGCTGCCGGCCCGGCTTTCCTCCAGCTCGGCAAGCTCCCGATCGGCAACCAGGTTGACCGGGCCGATCCTCTCCCGCTCGGCAGTCAGCCGATCAAGGCTCCCCGACTCGGCCGAAGCGGCCTCCACGCTGGCGGCTTCGAAGCCCAAGCGCTCGGGAAGGAGCGGCGGCGGGCATTCGAAGCGCTCACCCGCAATTCGGCCCATCTCGATCCGCCGGCCCTCCTGATTTTCGGCTCGCGCCACTGCGCCGGCGCGCGCTTCCCGGGCGATCGCGAGCGCTTCACTGAGGTCGGCAAGCCGGGCATCGGCCTGGCGGAGGCCGGCTTCGGCCTGTCGTTCCGCCGCGACCGCGGCTTCGGCGCCATTGCCGGCTTCGCCATAGTCGCGTTCGAACCGTTCGACCTGCTTGGCCAAGGCCTCGGGCGCTCCGGCCAGTCGCTCCGTCTCGGCCTCCGCATCGGCAATCCGCCGGCCGATGTCGATGTGGCGCTTCTCCGCCTCGGCGGCCCGGGCGCGCCAACCGTCCTTCTCGTTTTGCGCCGCTTCGGCCCTCTGCTTATCGGCGCTGACTGTCCGTGCATGGCTTGCTGCCTCGGCCCTTATTTCGGCGAGCGCGCGCTGCGCTGCCTCGGCGCACTGCGCTAGCCTTCTCACTTCATGCTCGGTGGCGCGGGCATCGGGAAGCTCGGCCACGCGCTGCTCCGCCTCGCGCTTACCTTCGTGAGCGTCCTTGAGATCGTTCGCAGCGTGAGCCATCCGCTCGGCAAGGCCGGTGCGGCGGACGCTCAGCCGCTCGAGCGCGAGGTTGGCTCCATCCTCTTCGCGTCCCGCCTCGCGAATCGCAGCTGCCGCCGAGCTTTGCTCGCGGCGCGCCTGGTCTCCTGCCTGGCGCGCGCTCTCCATCGCCGAGAGCGCCGCTCCGATCCGCGCCTGCGCAGCAGCAAGCGCCGCTGCCGCCTCCGGCATTGCTTTTTCGAGTTCACCGAGGCGGTTGATGCGGATCAGCCGCTCGGCGGCGGCAGCGCCGAGCCCGCTCGCGACGAACCCGTCCCAGCGGCGCAGACGGCCCTCCCGAGTGACGAGCCGCTGACCGACACGAAGCCCGACGGTGCCGTCATCCTCGCCGACCACGCCGATCTGAGCGAGCCGGCGCGCAAGCGCTGCCGGCGCCTGAACATAGTCGGCGAGCGGCTCGCAGGCTGGAGGCAGTTCGGGATCGTCTCGCAGCGGTTCGGCGCCCGCCCAAGTCCGGCTGCCGGCGCCGCCAAGCGTCGCCTCCAGATCCTCGCCAAGCGCTGCTGCGAGCGCCCGCTCATAACCGGGCTCCGCCTTCACCTGAGTGATGACGCGGTCGCCGTTCCCGCTTTCGACCGCCTTGATCAGTGCCTTGGCTTCTGATTGGAGCGCCGCCAGCGCAGCTCGTGCCGACGCAGCTTCGCTTTCGGACCGGTCCCGCGCAGCGGCAGCCGCCGTCCGAGCGACCTCGGCGGTGGTGATTGCTTCGCCCGCAGCTTTCAGCTGCCTTTCGGCCTCCTCACGCTTTGCAGTTGCGGAGCGCCGCGCCTCCAGCAGCGGCGCTTCGCTGCCCAGATCCGCTAGTTGTTTTTCAAGCCGGCTGGCCTCGGCTTCGGCTCGGGCGAGCTTCGCCTGTGCAGCTGCGAGCGCAGCCACGGCGACCCGCGCCTCGGCTTGCTCCGCCGCTTGGGCCGCCCGCACCTTGGCAAGGGCGGCCTCGGCTTCGCGCGCGGCGTCCTCAGCTTCAACGGTGCGAACGTCGATCGTGCACCGGCTCGCTTCGGCTTCGGCGAGACGGACCGAGATCGCGGCCGATTCCTGCCCGAGCCGATCGAGCGCGGCCTTGGCGTCGGATGCCAGTGCCGCCTCGCGGGACCGATCCGCAAGCAGGGCAGTGCGCCGCTCGGCGAGTTCCCTGATCCGCCGGCTGACCGTCTCCCGCTCGGCCCTGACGGTTGCAAGCGTATGGCCAAGCGAGGCTGCTTTGTCGCGGGCCTCCTGCGCCGCAGCGCGAGCCGAGGCGAGCAGCTGCGCCGCTTCCGCCTGACGGGCTGCCGCTGCGCGCTGGGCTTCTGCCGCTTGTCCGACCGCCGCCACGGCTGCTTCGGCTTCCTTTCGCGCCGCGTCGGCGGCGAGGGCCGCTTCGCGCCATTTGGCAAAAAGGAGGCGTCCCTCCGTCACACGGATCTGCTCGGAAAGTTTGCGATATCGTTCCGCCGCCCGGGCCTGCCGCCTCAGCGCCGCCGTCCGGTTCTCCATGTCGCCGAGCAGCTCGTCGAGCCGCGTGAGATTGGCCTCGGCGGCGCGGAGCTTCTGTTCGGCATCCTTGCGCCGGACGTGGAGCCCCGAAATCCCGGCAGCTTCCTCGAGCATCTGGCGGCGCTCGGTGGGCTTCGCCGCGATGATCGCGCTGATCCGTCCCTGGCTCACGAGCGCCGGGGAATGTGCGCCGGTGGCCGCGTCCGCGAATAGGAGCGCCACGTCCTTTGCGCGCACGTCCCTGCCGTTGACGCGGTAAGCCGAGCCCGCGCCGCGCTCGATCCGGCGCGTCACCTCGATCTCGCCGTCCTTACCGATGCTCATGTCCCCCGGAACCTCCCCGGCTGGCCGGTGGACGAGCAGGGAGACCTCGGCAAAGTCGCGCGCTGGCCGAGCAGCCGTGCCGGCGAAGATCACGTCCTCCATGCCCGAGCCACGCATTGATTTGGCTGACGATTCTCCCATCACCCAGCGGATGGCTTCGAGGACGTTCGACTTGCCGCAGCCATTGGGGCCAACGACACCGGTAAGCCCGGGCTCGATGCGGAGCTCGGCGGGCTCGACGAAGCTCTTGAAGCCCGAAAGCTTGATCCGCTTTATCTGCAAGGCCGCCCCCCCGGACGCTGCATCTGTGCTCAGCCTCCCGGAAGCTTGAGAAGCGCCTGGAGCTCGGACAAGCTGTGCGCCTCCGTCATCTTGCCGTTGAGGAGAAAGCTGGGTGTCACTTCGAGCCGGAGCTTGTTGATCGCCAGCTGTCGCATGGCCACCAGCTGATCGAGGGCCTTGTCGTCGGCGAGGCACTGCTTGAGCTTCGCGGGCGAGACCCCCGCCTTCGAAGCCATCGTTTCGAACCCGGCGATCGAGGCGAAGCGCGTGAGCCGCTCGGCAACGGGCAGGGCATCGATCGTCTTGACCTGCTCGGGGCTCATTCGGTTGAAGCGCCCAATCCAGCTGTCGTGCGCCGCGAAAATGTCATGCGAAAGCCCGAAGAAACGTGCGGGGGATGCGCACCGCGCGACCAGCGCTGCGGTGACATCGTAGGGGTCGCGCACGAACATTCTGTATTCGAAGCTCACCCGGCCGCTCTTCACATGGTCGCGGATCAGGACAGGCACGCTCTGCTCCGCGAAATCGGCGCAGTGGCTGCAGGTAAAGGAGCCATATTCGATGAGCTTCAGCGGCGCGCCGGGGTTCCCCATCCGGAAACCGCCTTCGGGCGTGGGGGCGACGCTCTTCGACCAGTCCTGGCGGGCCGGCACTTTCCCCGGCTTCGCCGACCGCGTGCTGGCTGCCGGAGCCTTTCTTGCCGGAGCGGCGGTAAGCGCCGGGCTCGCGCCCAGCGCCGCCACCGCAAGGCCCAGCAACAGCCGCGGCTTCATCCGCCGACCGCTTGCCTGAGCTTGGGCTCCAGCTGCGGCCAAATGGCGCCGTTGCTCAGCTCAACAGCTGCGCC
>JALYNE010000103.1 GCA_030773375.1 Pseudomonadota bacterium | reverse complement strand
ATGCCGATGGCCTCCCGACCGACGAACGCGTTGATGTGGGAGGACTTCCCGCCACCGGCGCGACCTACCGGATCCTGCGCGACATTGAGGCACAAACCGTGCGCGTCTCCACTTCCGTGCTCATTCGTACGCAGCTCACGGCCGACATCCTCTATCATCGCGCTGGCCCACCAGTGACGATGGACCGGTTTCACGTTGTTGCGAACGGCCGCGACGAAAGCGTTTTCCAGCCCTTCGACGCACAGGCCCGCGCGGAGGTGCGGCGCCGGTTGCAGATCGAGAACAGCGCACCGCTTCTCGTTTATGCCGGATCTATGGGACCTCAATACTGCACGGACGCGATGGCCTCCCTCTTCGCGGAGGTACGGCGACTTCGCCGCGACGCGCGTCTCTTGGTGCTGACCGGCTCTCCGGAAGTCGCCACCCAGGCCTTCCAAGAAGTAGCCGAGGGAGCGATCATCATGCGCGTGCCGCCGGAGGAGGTGCCTGGGTATTTGGCGGCAGCCGACGTGGGGCTAGCATATCGCAGCAAAATTTTCTCGATGCAGGGCGTCGCTCCGGTCAAGCTCTCGGAATATCTGCTCTGCGGACTGCCGGTGATCGGCACCGCCGCGGTCGGAGATACAAGGGCGCTCTTGGATGAAGGACTTCTGTTCGATGACGCCGGCGGAACGGCTGCTGCCGCCCACTGGATTTTGCAGGCGGTGTTGCCCCGGCGGGAATTCTATCGTGACCAAGCGAGAGCCGCAGGGCGAGCCCAGTTTTCCCTGACCCGCAGTATCGAGGATTACGCGCGTGCACTGGAGGCTTTCCGCGGCCATCGGCTACCACTTTGACTTCAGCAGCGGCCTGGGGCCGCGGCTATGCGGGCGAAAACAAAGCTCGGGACTGCGGTCCTGCCTCTAAACTTCGCTAAGCTTCAGGCGCTCTCCTGATCGTCGATCCACGGGGCGTCATCGGGGTTTTTTGCGATAGGCGTCCCAGCATTCGGATCTGGCCACCAGATCGAAATGGGAAGTGAAGTAGCCCCCGTAGACGCGCCGCATGAGGTCGAACGTCGGATATTTGTGCGGATGCTTGGGGACCATGAGGACGCCGACGTCCCGGAACAGGAGTTCCGGGCGTGGGTGGACAGCCTCGCTGAAGGTAATCTCCGCGTCGTTGAAGGCGGCTACGCCGGTTGGCGCAGGTCTTCCTGCCAGCGCGTTGAGCGGGTTGGCGAGGTCGGGCACGAATACCTTGCCCGCCAGCCGCGGCTCCCGCTCGAGCAACCTGACGCCATTTTGAATTGCGGCCAGAAACTGCTTTTCCCCGAGCGCCTCCTGGCCACGCTGATTGTTCAGATTGACGGCCGACGGATCGACCGGCCCACAGCCATGGTCGGCAATGTCCATCACTGCGGCCGAGGGCTGTGCGCTCGTGGATGTCGGTGCTTGAGTGATCATGAGACCTGGAAAGCCGGGCCCGACGAAATCGGACGGGCGCTGGCGCAGCGCCGTCAGGAAGTGAAAGGCGAGATTACCGGCAGCCCCTACGGCCACCGGAAGGACAAGCGCCCCGATGAGAAGGATGCTTGCGAGCGCGGAGCGGCTGGTCCCCGGTTCTGAACCACGCCGGGGGGCCAGAGCGGCGACAAGCGCGCCTGGGACAAAGGTGAGAATCCCCGGGCCTTGTGCATTGTGCCTGTCGAGCAGAATGCCAGCGGCGCCGATGAACAGGCACAAAAGCAGATAATCATATCGGACGCGACTGATCAGGGCGAGCAGGAGAACGGCCCCGAACAGGTAGACCCCTTGTATGTTGTTCACTGTCGTGGCGAGTAGCCCGACCGCGCCGCCCCGAACGGTCCCTGTTGCCGAAGCAGCTGCTCGGATGTCGCCGAGATAACCCGCCGTGCCCGACCAAAACAGCTCCACGATCAGGATCACGGCCGCTGCAACAAGAAGAGCACCGATCGCCTCCCGCCGAACGTGCGGGAACCACGCTAAAGCCACCAGAAAAGCACCGCCAACGGCCGCATAGGTAATTTTCAGGTAAAAGAGCAGCAGCCACAACGCGGCCATGGCAGCGATGTCGAGTGAGCGGCTTCCAAGCCCTGGGCTACGTGGCAATACGAACAGGAACAGCAGGCTGATCAAGGCGTAGCCGAACCGGTTGTAGAACATCGCGAACATCGGCCGCGGCGCAATTTCGCCGATCGCCGCCGGGGCGACCGACAAAAGGAGGATGTAGACCCCAAATGCCAGAGCCATCGGCCATGGCAGTCGCGAGAGGCAGGAGTAGATCGTCAGCGGGAGGATCAACACGGCGAAAAGCGCCGTGGTCAGAAGCATCATGCCTCCGAAACCTCCCCAAATGTAGCCGAGCGCGAGTAGGCTGTAGGCAAGAGGGCCTAGGGGCGAATGGAAGTCCCGGTTCGGCACCTGCCCTCGCGCGAGCCGATCCGCCGCGTCAAGAAAGGTCAACAGGTCGCCAAGGTGAGACGCTAGAACTGTCTTCCCCGGCAGAAGGAGCATGAGGACCGCAGCAGCGGCAAAGGCGGTAAGCACCCCGCCGACAAGCCAGCCGGCACGCCGCGGCGGCAACGCAGCAAGGTCCCGAGCAGCCGGCCAAAGGTGTTCAATCCGCGTCATCCTGCTCACCAGGCTCCTATTGCGAGCTCTAGATGGTTTAGCCAGCCCCAATTCGGCCAGGTGCAAGGGTGCCGATCCGCCGCAATCCCAGGGCCAAGTGCCGATTGTTCCGTCGCCCCGAGGCCGGATGCTTTAGGCTTCACCTGCGGCCCCGGTTTCGTTTTAGTCGAGATTGGTCAGGCTTCCATGGCTCCCTGCCGTCCTTGCCGATCGCCCCCCGGCCGAGCCACAGATCTCAGCAGGCCAGCGAGACGAGGAGCGTGCACCGCCAGCGAATAATCTTCCTCAGCGTGCTTTCGGCCCGCCAAACCCATGCGGAGCCGCAGATCAGCATCGTCAAGCAATAAGCTGAGGGAACTCCTCCATTCCGCAGGTGTCGTGGCTAAGAATCCCGAGGCGCCGTGCGCGACGATGTCGCGGTTCACCCCGACAGGCGAGGCCACGACGGGGAGGCCGCAAGCCATATACTGGATGAGCTTGTAGCCGCTCTTGCCGAGTGCCCAGATCTCGTCCGGCACCGGCATGATGCCGATATCCATCCCCTGCACGTCTGCAACCTCGCGGTTTTCGGCCCAGTCCAGCAGTTCCAGGCCTGGGAAACGGTCCTGCTCTGCCTTTGGGCCAGCACCGACGACCCGCACTTTAACGCCGCGTTCTCGCACCAGCTCTGCGAGGAGAGGCAGCATCGGGCGCATGTAGCGCCACGTCGTGGGGGAGCCGATCCAACCGATCACGACCGGTCTGCTGGGGTCAGATGGCATGATTCGGGGCGTGTAGTGAGCGGTGTCCACGACGGTCGGAACCACCATCGTACGCTCGCAGAAGCGCGATGCGTAATCCTCCAGATAGGCATTGCCACAGCAACAGGCCGACGCTCGTCTAAGCAGGGGCTCGAGCTTGCGCCCAAGCAGCGTCCGAACGAGCGGATTTGGGCTGGCGTCGTAATTGTGGAAAAATGCGTCGTCGAAGTCATAGACGATTGCCCGGCTTCTGCTGAGCGCCAGCCTTTCGAACCAGCCCGGCAAGTAGGGGAAGAGCTCGGCATAGATCCAAATGATGTCGGCACTGGGTCGCGAGAGGAGCCCTCGCAAGCGTCGCAGGTAGGACGAGGCTACATCCAGCCTGGAGAAGGCCCCGCCCGCGGCAAGGCTGCGGATATATTCATCGTCAAGAAGCGGCTCGAACGCTACGTCGATGCCGGCTGCATTGAGCGCCGGAATGTACTGCAGCAATCGCTGCCGCGTGCTTGCCGCCTGGCGGCCATATCGGGTGAAGGCAGCGATCTGCATCGTGGGATGGCGGGAACGCGTTCCTCAGGCCGTTCCGAGGCGGGTCCCGCCATATTTTTGCTCCCGGATGGGACGCCACCACCATTCGTTCTCGAGGTACCAATCGATTGTTTTCGAAAGGCCGCTCTCGAAGCTCTCCCTCTGAAACCAGCCAAGGTCCCGCTCGATTTTGCTTGGATCGATCGCGTAGCGCCGATCGTGACCCGGACGATCGGTGACGAAGGTGATCAACTCTCGCCTGCTGCGGCCGCTTGCGAGTGGCCGCTTGCGATCCAACAAGTCGCAGATCGTTTCCACCACGTTGAGGTTCGTGCGTTCGGCGCGGCCGCCGACATTATAGCTTTCGCCGACGCGGCCCCGCGTCGCGACCAGCTCCAGCGCGCGGGCATGATCCTCGACGAACAGCCAGTCACGAACATTCTCCCCTTTTCCGTATACTGGGAGCGGCTTGCCTTCGAGCGCGTTCAGAATCACGAGCGGCACAAGCTTTTCGGGGAAGTGATAAGGCCCATAATTGTTGGAGCAGTTGGAAAGCACAACCGGCAAGCCATAAGTATGGTGCCACGCCCGCACGAGGTGGTCCGAAGCGGCTTTGGAAGCGGAATAAGGCGAGGATGGATTATATGGCGTCTCCTCGGTGAAGACGCCCTCGTCGAATGGGAGGTCCCCGAACACTTCGTCGGTGGAAATGTGGTGGAACCGAAAGCGCCTTCGCCGCTCAGGCGGGAGGCCACGCCAGTAGCCGAGGGCGGCGTTCAGCAGGCGGAAGGTTCCAACCACGTTCGTTTCGATGAACAAAGCCGGTCCATCGATCGACCGGTCGACATGCGATTCGGCAGCGAGGTGCATTACCACATCGATCTGCTCGTCGCGCAGCAGCGAACCAACAAGGTGCGCATCGCCGATGTCGCCCTGGACGCAGCGATAATTCGCGGAGTGCTCCACCTCCGCCAGCGACGCGAGGTTTCCGGCATATGTGAGATTGTCCAGATTGACGACGCGGTACCCGCCGGAGCCGACGAGATGCCGGCAGACGGCCGAGCCGATGAAGCCCGCACCGCCGGTAACGAGGACGTGCAGCAGCTCCGTCATCCAGCTGCCCCTTGCACGTCGAGACCTGGGGCTGAGCCTTCCGCGGCTCTCCGCCGCAGCGAAGCGGCATAGTCCGATTTGCCGAGGCGTTCGGCGAGAGTGAGCAACTGCTCCGCAGTCAAATAGCCGAGATCGTAAGCGATCTCCTCAGGGGACATCACCTTGATCCCCTGCCGGTGTTCTATCGTGCGCACGAACGAAGATGCTTCGTGCAGGCTGTCGTGAGTGCCGGTATCCAGCCAGGCATAACCGCGCCCCAAGCGAACCACGTTGAGCTCACCGAGCTCCAGATAGGCTCGATTCACATCTGTGATTTCAAGTTCGCCGCGCGCCGAAGGCCGCACCGCCGCGGCTATATCCAACACCCGATTATCATAGAAATAGAGGCCGGTTACCGCCCAGTTCGATCGCGGGTTGGCTGGCTTTTCCGTAATGTCGGTTGCCCGCATCGTCTCTGGATCGAAGGTGACGACGCCGTAGCGCTGCGGATCGTCGACATGATATGCGAACACCGTGGCGCCGCTGTCGCGAGCGGCCGCTTCCCGGCAGAGTGAGGAAAGGCCGCCACCAAAGAAGATATTGTCGCCCAAGATCAACGCGACGGGCTCTCGCCCGACAAAATCCCGCCCGATGATGAATGCTTCCGCAAGCCCGTTCGGTCGCGCTTGCTCCGCATAGGATATCGAAACTCCAAAGGCAGCACCGTCGCCGAGCAGGCTTCTGAAGCTCGGCAGATCGCGCGGGGTGGAAATGACCAATATGTCCCTGATCCCCGCCAGCATCAGCGTGGATAGGGGATAGTAGATCATCGGCTTGTCATATACCGGCAGCAGCTGCTTCGAGATGCAGAGCGTTGCTGGGTAGAGGCGCGTGCCGCTACCGCCGGCAAGAATGATTCCTTTCAAGATCGGCCTTTCTCGATCCTCCAGCCTCGTGCGGAGATCTGGGGAGAAGTTCATCGTGCGGCATCGCTGCCCATAATATTCCGGGTTGCGAGCGTCAAACCCCCTGAAGCGCGGATCTTTGGGGGCTTCCTCCTCTCCTGTAAATCGTGTAGCGGCCGCGCCGTGTCTCGACGCGCGGGGACGCGATCGTCCACAGGGGGGCGAAGTTCGCCGGTCACTTGAACCAGGGCCAACGGCGGCTGGAACGGAGTTCGATTGCAGCGGCCCCCGGTTTCGAGCTTGGTTCGCCTTGCGTGCCTGCTCCGGGCGATTGTCAGGAGGGGGCCTCGTGGAGCCATTTCAAGCGCCGCGATTAACGCAGATGGGAGCCCGGGTGCTCAGAACGGTCATGTGTAGCTGATGAGTGTCGTAGCAACTTCTGTACCCGCACGGAGGCGCTCGTATTGGCTCACGCCGGCCCTTGCCGCGCTGGCATCGCCGTTCCTCCTTTACCTCATCGTGCGAACCGCAGTCATTGGGCTGAGCCCTCCAGCAGCGGCTGCGCTTCCGCCCGCAGACTATAGTCCCGTGCTCCGACGGCTTCTTCCCGGGTTGGCGGATCCCCGGATCAAGGTACCAGCGCAGGTTCTTTCAATGGCCAGGAGCTCGGCCCAGACGGCCCCGCTCGCCTATGAGCCGATGTTCGTCTTCGGCAAGAAGGCGGCGGACGAGGGAAACCTCCAGAGAGCCATCATACTGATGGAGGAGGCCCGCCGTCGTCGGCCCAACTTTCTCCCGACGAGGATTCTCCTGATGGCTTATTACAGCCAGGCGAGACGCTATTCGCAGGCGCTTGCCGAGATGGAATATGCGCTTCGAAGCAGCGAGGATGTGCGCCGGGTGGTTCTTCCCGAACTGGCCAAGACCATCCGCAATCCGGAAGGGCGACGTGCTGTCGCGGAAGTGCTCGCCAGGGGCCCCGCCTGGCGCGAAGAGTTCATAGGCTCGGTCGAAAGTCAGAGTTTGCGGCCGGAAGAGGCACGAGAACTGCTTGAGCTGGTGCGGGCGCGCCGCCCGAACGCCGACGTGTCGCTGGAGAGGGGGCTCTACTTGCAGGCGCTCGTCAGAAGCGGGCAAGCTCGCGCGGCCAGAGCCGTTTGGCTGGAGTCCTTTCCGGAGGCCGAGAGAGGCCGCCACGAGCACATATTCGACGGCGCCTTTACGGGGCGTCCCGCGGCACAACCTTTTGCCTGGGTGCTGCATGACGGCGAGGTCGGGCGAGCAGAGTTCATTCGTGCAGATGCTCGGACCTCACATCTGGAGGTCAATTATTTTGGTGGCAATTCCACAGTTCTTGCCGAGCAGATGTTGGCGCTGATGCCTGGTGGCTACCAACTGTCCTTCGCTGCACGGAGCGACAGCGGGATCAGCTCGGGTGATCTCTCCTGGGTTCTTTCCTGCGCACCCGACGGCCCTGACCTTGCCAGAATTCCGGTCAAGGCGCCCCAGCCTGCCCAGCGCCGCTATCAGGCCGATGTGCGAATCCCGGCTTCCGGCTGCGCAGGGCAGAGGCTGCGGCTGGTTGCCGAACCCGGCGACGTGGCCGCGGCCTTCACGGTTCAGATTGCCGACATGCGTTTGGTGGGCCGATGAAGCGGCGGCTACGAGAGCATTTCAAGGATGCTTTGCCAACGGCCTTTCTGCTGTTGGCAGTGCTTCTGGGCGGCGCAAGCGGTGCGCGCGCGGGGTCGCTGGCCAACGGCCTCTTGCAGGCCCTCTCGCTGCTGGTCATCCTTTACTGCCTCTGGGCAGGGCGGAAGGCCAATCTCCCGGGCGACGGGAAGCCCCTTGTCTGGCTCGTATCGCTCTTCATTGGGCTCGTTCTGCTGTCGCTCATCCCGCTTCCCCCTGGCGTGTGGCAGCAGTTTCCCGGGCGGGAGAGGGCTGCCGCAGGCCTGGCGCTCATCGGCATGCCAGGCCAAGCACTGCCACAATCCCTTGCACCCCAGTCCACGCTTGCATCTCTGACATGGCTACTGCCGCCGGTTGCAGCGTTTTTGCTGGTTCTGGAGGGGTCCTCGAAAGCCCGAAAGCTCTTGGTGGGCGGAATTTTGGCGGCCGGGATCGTGTCGGTTGCG
Organism: Pseudomonadota bacterium; assembly: GCA_030773375.1. Lineage (GTDB taxonomy): Bacteria > Pseudomonadota > Alphaproteobacteria > Sphingomonadales > Sphingomonadaceae > Allosphingosinicella. The sequence continues at coordinate 1,525 of JALYNE010000103.1, read as the reverse complement.
CTCGGGGTTGCGCAACTGGTGTCCGGCCCCCACGCGCTGCGGCCTTATGTGATCACCAATCCGGGCCGCCCCGTCGGGTTCTTCGCGAACGCGAACCATTTCGGAACCCTCCTCCTCTGCGCCTTGCCTTTTTCCGGGTACATCGCGGCACGGGCCGTACGACCGGCAAGCAAGGCCAAGAAAGCCAGTGGCACGGCCCTTGCCGTCTCCACGGCACTGTTTCTGATCATCGGGATCGTCATCCTGCGCTCGGTCGCGGGGTACGGGTTGCTGCTGGTTACCCTCGCCGCGACTTTCCTTATCTACCGACGAGCGGCGGTCGGCATGCTGTCCCGGGCCTGGGTTGCGGGAGTGGCCGCTTTGTTCCTGGTGTTCGTGGCTTTGGCTTCGACCGGGCCTCTCCAGGAGCAGGCTATCACGGGTAAGCTTTCTGATCAGCGGACCAGCAGGAAAGTGATGGCAGCCACCAGCGTGGAGGCGATAAAGGATACCTTCCCTTCAGGCACAGGGCTGGGCAGCTTTCCCCAGGTCTACCGCACCTACGAGGACCAAAATGCCGTCGGCACCGAGTTGGTAAACCATGCGCACAACGACTATCTTGAGTTTGCGCTGGAATTGGGACTCGCTGGCGTAGTACTGATTATCGGCTTCATTCTTTGGTGGGGTCGGCAGACGATTAGGGCATGGCGGGCGAGTTTCGAAGGCGCTGATCTTGGGCGCGCGGGATCCGTTGTGGTGCTGGTTGTCCTGCTCCATAGCTCCGTTGATTATCCGATCAGGACCTCGGCGATTGCGGCCCTCTTTGCGGTTGGCTGCGCTCTGATGATCCCGGGGAGTAGAGCGGCACGGCGGACAACCAAGACCAACCCGGCGAACGAGGCAACGGACCTCAGGCATTTGGAAGCGGACTGAACATGAGAGATCATTTTTGTGCATTGAAGGCTCCCGCAGCGGCCTCGGGTCCGTTGAGTGGCGGGCTTCTGGTCAGGAATGAGTGGCGGAGGACTGCTCGATGACCCTGGTCGGATTCGCCGGCTTCTTGTTCGCGCTCTCTGCTGCGTACTTCGCCGATCTGCGGGGCTCGCGCACGCGGCTCGTTGTGTTCGTGTTGCTGCTCGTGACGCACACGGCAGCAGCCCTTGCTTATTACCTGTACGTCCAGGGAGGTGCCGCTTCCGACGCCGTTCTCTACTACTATGACGACATCGGATTATACGGCCGCATGTCAGGGCTGGGCACTGCAGTTCTGTTGGCCTTCGTCCAGGAGCTGAAGATAAATGTCGGAGGAGAATTCTTCGACTACTTCATGATTTTCCAAGCCTTCGGATTTTGGGGGCTGGTGTTCGTCGCTAAGACCATTCAGGAAATTTTCGAAGAGGTCGAGATCGAGCCGTCCGGCTGGATATATCTTCCGCTTTTTCTGCCAGGCCTGCACTTCTGGACTGCGGCTATCGGAAAGGACGCTCCGATCTTCCTTGCCATAGCTTTGTCGGTTTGGGCCTCTATGCGGCTGGGCAAACGCCTG